>JAKAHW010000149.1 GCA_021825285.1 bacterium | reverse complement strand
CATGCTTTGCTAGGTAGGCCCTGCTCATTTCTCCCAATTCTTCAACTATTGATAAAATAAGCATTGAACCAAATTCTTTTGAGTCTTTTACGTTTTTATCTATGTTGTCTAAATAATTAAAGTAATATCCAAAAGGTGAAGTATTCTTATTCTTTTTCATTGTGCCTATTATAACAGTTTATACACTAAATAATGCAGGCTACTCAACTCTTCCGGTAAATGTGGATTTGGCAAGCATTTGTTCAATATTTCTCTTTATTTTTCTATAGGTTTCTTCCGATAATTTTATTTTTTCTATGTCATCTATTTTCGGGGGTAAATCATAAATATCCCAAGTTTCGAAGTGTGAAGAATTAAACCCTAAATTATTTTTACAAAATTCATAGTGCTCTTTCGTCATAAAAACAGTAAAGTCTCCTTTTTTCAAAAGTTGTTTTGTTGTCTTTTGGCATGAAGATGAAACATAGCCAGAAAGTCCGTTTTGCTGAATTATTCTCAAAGTAATCCAACTTATAAATTTATCGGGGTTTATTCCGCTTGAAATAGCTTTAATATTGAGGAGTTGTTTTGAATTCAAATAAGCCTCTGCCAAACGGCTTCTATAGGAATTCCCCGTACAAACAAAGTGAATAATCATATTTTATTTAAAATCTTCAGCTTTTTCTTTTGGTGTCCATCCGAATGGGTTCGACACATCGTGAATTCTTCTTTCGTTATCTGAAACTGCATACATCAGTACAAAATTATTTGGAATTTCTCCTGCGCCAATTATTTTCTTTATTAGAGAAACACAGTCATTATGGGAAAGCCAAGCCGCTCTCTCTTCCCATGGGTAATCTTCCTCTGAAGGAGGGGTGTTTTTCGGATTTATTCCCCCAAAGCGAACCATAACAACTTCTAACCCTTTCTGCGCAAAATCTTTGCCTAAGCCTTCTATAGCAACCTTATCTGCTCCATAGGGACTATCCGGAACGGGAGTATGCTCTGTTAATAAAAAAGGGGGAGTAATTAAGCCATAAAATGTATCCGCATGAATTGAACTGGCAATTATAACTCTTGGTACTTTTGCTTCTAAGGCAGCATTATAAACATTTAGCGCCATGAGGCTGTTGTCCGGATCTATTTTCTCATTTCTGAAATTCTGTGTTTTCGAATTCCATGCCAAATGGATTATTGTGGAGTGGTTTTGAATTGCATTCAGAAGTTGTTCGTAATCTCTAACATCAATCCCTGTTAAAATATCAATCGGAGTTATGTCATAATCCTTAGATAAACTTTTTTTAAGAACGGTTCCAATCGTTCCTTCCGAGCCGGTAATTGCAATTCTTTCTTTCATTAGGGGAATTATACCAAACCTACTCAACTCTTCCGGTAAATGTGGATTTGGCAAGCATTTGCTCAACGATGTTTTTTGGCACCTCTTCATAGTGACTTGGTTCCATGTAGTATGAAGCGCGGCCTTGAGACATAGACCTTATTGTGGTTGAATAACCTGATAATTCTGCCAGTGGCACCATTGCTAACACTACCGTTGCTTTACCTTTTTCTTCCGTTCCCATAATTTGCGCTCTTTTTGAGCTTAAATCTCCGATGACGTCTCCCATAAATTCAGATGGTGTTGTAACTTCAACTTTCATAATAGGCTCCAAAAGGATAAGACCTGCTTTTTTAGAAGCTGCCTGTAATGCTTTAGATGCGGCAATTTTAAAGGCAACTTCAGATGAATCAACGTCATGAAAAGATCCGTCATAAACCGTAACTTCAATGTCAACAACCGGATAACCTAAAAGTATTCCGTTTTCCAGTGTTTCTTTAACACCTTTTTCAATTGCTTTTATAAATTCAGCAGGAATTACGCCTCCCTTAATTGCGTCAATAAATTCAAAACCTTCTCCTCGGGCCTTAGGTTTAATACGAAGCCAACAGTGTCCATACTGACCTCTTCCCCCGGATTGCCTAATATATTTTCCTTCACCTTCGGCTTCTTGTTTAATTGTTTCTTTATAAGCTACCTGTGGGGCGCCAACGTTTGCCAATACACCAAATTCACGCTTCATCCTGTCTACCATAACTTCCAATTGAAGTTCACCCATGCCGGAAATTATTGTCTGGTTTGTTTCGTGGTTTGTTTTAATAGAAAATGTCGGGTCTTCTTCGGAAAGTCTTTTTAAAGCAAGTCCTAATTTTTCTTGATCTGCTTTTGTTTTAGGTTCAATTGCCAATGAAATAACAGGTTCTGGGAAAGTTATTTTTTCTAAAATTATCGGATTTTTTTCATCGCAAAGCGTATCTCCGGTGCTTGTATCTTTTAACCCAACTAAAGCAACAATTTCTCCGGCATATGCTTCTTTAATTTCTTCTCTGTGATTTGCGTGCATCAGAAGAATTCTACCGACTCTTTCGGTTTGGTTTTTAGTTGAGTTATAAATATAAGAGCCTGCTGCTATTTTTCCTGAATATAATCTATAGTAAGTTAATTTTCCCACATGCGGGTCTATTTGAATTTTAAACGCAAGTCCTGATAAAGCTTCATCTACATGAGGTTTTCTTTTTACTTCTTCATTTGTTTTTGGATTATATCCTGATATTTCTCCA
>JAKAHW010000018.1 GCA_021825285.1 bacterium | reverse complement strand
TCCGATCTCTGCTTGCGGTCCACTAAGGCTTGTTAAGATAAGAAAACCCGATCAACTAAGAAAAGAGCGGGGAGATGCGGACTTCAATACTGATTACGAGATGTTTAAACAAAAATACGTAGACCAACCAAATTTCGAGCTGGTGAAGAGAGATAACTTTGAAATGTTACGGCTATCAGATCCTGAATTTGATGCTATGGCCTGTTTTTCCAGTATTCCAAAGAGTAAAGTGCTAGGGGTAAAACTTTAGTAATTTTAATCAAGCTCTAATTAATTAACGGATAATCGTAGCAAACATCGCGATTGCTGCTGCTCCCATTCCCAAAAAGGTTAACCATACAAAAATCTTTGATAATTTTCCGCTTCTATGTTCACCCATAATATTTCCATTAGCAGCAACTTTTGCAATGACAAATATAAGTGGAACAGCCACAACTCCATTAATAACAGCCGTAACAACTAGCGCTTTTATAGGATCTATACCTACGAAATTGATAAGAAGCCCAATCAGTGTTGCAATGGTAATAACTCCATAAAATCCATGCGCTTGTTTTAGCCTAAGCCCAAGACCTTCTTTCCAGCTAAATGCTTCCGAAAGCGCGTATGACGCAGACCCGGCCAAAACAGGTACACCCAGAAGGCCCAACCCGATAATTCCGCTGGCAAAAATGCACTTAGCGATAAAGCCCGCATTTGGAAAAGTATGGACCAAAGGTTCTAACACCTTGGCGGCCTGGGCTGCAGTATTAATGTTTGTAACACCGTTTGCATTGAGAACTGTTGCGCCAACTACAATTATTGACCACGTTGCGGCCTCGGAGGCAATCATGCCAAGAGCCGTATCCCAACGCATATTACGAATAAATGATTTTGTCACATGAGGTTTTTTTGTTCCCTGAATTATTCCGACCTCTTTTTCTTCTTCCACCTCTTCACTCGTTTGCCAAAAAAACATATACGGAGAAATCGTAGTCCCAAGTACACCGACGATAATAAATAGGAATGCGAAATTAAATTCCATGTGCGGCAAGAAAGTTGCTTTAAGAATTGTTCCCCATGGTTGCGGAACAATAAGAACCGTAAGGGGATATGCAAGCAGCGAGAGTGAAAGCCATTTTAATATTTTTGCGTACGTTTTGTAGGACAAAAAAATTTCAAGTAAAAGAACCAGTGCGGTAAAGAGGATTGCAAGCCCCGCAAAGGGTAGGGGAATCACAAGTTGTGTTGCTGCAGCCATGGCACCCAAGTCCGCTCCAATATTGATGGTATTGGCAATAACTACTAGAAGAACGACTGCGTATAATACTTTTTTGCTGTAGTGCTGCTTCACAACTGCTGCGAGTCCTTTTCCGGTAACAGCTCCAATTCGCGCACACGCCTCCTGAACCGCAGTCTGCAAAGGAAGCATAAATAGGGCAGTCCAAAGCTGTCCGTAACCGAATTGTGCACCTGTTTGAGAATAAGTTGCGATTCCTGAAGGGTCGTCGTCTGCGGCACCGGTAATCATTCCAGGGCCTATTATGCGAAGCAGTCTATTGAATTTATGTTTTACTTCAACAACTTCTTCTGCTACTTTTTCCTCTACCTCTTCCATGTTATTACGCAAAGAGCCAGCGATAAAGCAAAAATAAAGCAATAATAATTAATGCTATTTTTAACTCAAAAAAGTTTTCCCCGCCTACATAACGGCTGATAATCTTTCTGTGACGAAGATAATGTCTATGTACCGGATGCAGTTTTTTACCTGATGCCATATCAAAATGGTAACAATAGTTCCTGACTAAAGCAACATGTAATTCTTTACTTTTCCCGTGTTCTAAAATATAAATAATAGTGTGAGCGATATTGATAACACTGAAATTTTGGACGAGCTCTACCATGAGGAAGCGGAACTTAAGAAAGATGAAAAACTGGCAAAAAGGACAATTCTCGTTTTCGCAATCTTAATTCTGGCTATAATTGGAGTCGTTTCTTTACTTTCCTATAAATTTTTTACTTATAAACCAACAGCTACTGTTTATAATAAAATTGTTCAAACAATTCCCGCTTCTGCCGTTTCGCCAACTTCCGAAATTACTTCTCCAACGCCCGTCACTACTAAGACAACAGGCGGTCAAACCCAGACGCAAAAAGATTACTACATTAATATCGGTTACGGAACCAATCAATCGGGAGACTGGAGTGATGTGGCGGGCGCAATTATTACAGCAGATATTACCCAATATTCAAATATTAAAAGTGTTTATTTTGAACCATCCGTTAATGTTCCAAGCGCAAATGGCAATGTATCTATCAGGCTTTATAACGTAACCGACAAACACCCGGTTTGGAATTCTGAGATAACAAGAACCGCAGTTGCCGACACAAACCTTTTTATTTCGCCTTTGCTTTCTTATGATACAGGCCCGAAACTTTATCAGGTACAAATGAAAACGGAAATGAATGTAACCGCAAACCTCATCCAGTCAAGAATCCATGTGGTGACAAAATAACCATTCACTTGTTAATAAGCTATAATTACACCATGAAATCATCTCTCGTCAAGTTCAGGCTTAATTTACAATATCCCGGTAAAAATATCGTAATAAATAAATCCAATTCTGAAATAATCTGCGAGGTAGAACCGTCTTCGGAACACAAAGATTATAGTTTGGCAATAGCTGTCATAGACAAATCTCAGCTGCATTATCACAAAGTGAGTACTGAAACATACACGGTTTTAAAAGGACATTTAACAGTAACCAAAGACGGAAAAGACTTTCCTTTAAGTGTTGGGGAAACTCTTGTTATAAAACCGCTTGAAAAGCATTCTGCAAAAGGTAACGAAACTTGGGTGGAAGTAAAATCCACTCCCGGCTGGACCCCATCTGACCATTATTTGCTATAATCGACTTATGGATTTGAGAAAACTGATTGAAGATTACTTGAAAGAAGCAAAGCTCATGCAGCTGGCAACCTCCATAGATGGCCAACCTTGGGTTTGCAACGTTTGGTTTGCTGCAGATAAAGACTTAAACATTTATTGGTTTTCCTCGACTACCAGACGCCACTCAAGCGAAGTATTAAAAAACAACAAAGTAGCCGCGGCTATCGCGCTTCCGCATACTCCAAAAGATACTCCTCGAGGTTTACAACTCCAAGGACATGCAGAAATAGTTAAAGACAAAAAAGAAATCTTAAAAGCAATTTTGCTTTTTACCGGAAGGATATTTTCAAAAAAGCAAATAGAATTGTTCATGAAAAATAAAGAGAAACCCCATAGCTTTTACAAAATTAAACCTACCAAATTCGTGCTTTTTGACGTACTAAATTTTCCCGAGAATTCTAGACAGGAATATAATGTATGAAATTTAAACCTCATCATGTAGCCCTAACAGTAAGCAATACAGAACAATCTATTAACTGGTACAAAGATAAGTTAGGCTTTGAAATTATGCATAGATACAACAAACACGGCATGGAGATAACCCAACTAAAGCTGGAAGATGTAAGATTAGAGCTTTTCTGTTATGGTCAAGAAACCAAGCCCTTACCGGATTACAGGAATGATTTAATGGATGATCTTCATGTCATGGGAACAAAACATCTTTGTATTGAGGTTGAAGATCTTGAAGGAACAATTAGGGAACTAAAATCCAAAGGCGTTGAGTTTGCAACAGAGGTTGATAAAGCAGGCTTTGGTGGAAAATATATTTTCTTTAAAGACTGCAATGGTATTTTAATTGAGCTATATGAATCATAATCTATGAAGGCGAGAACACATAATGAGCTTATTGAAGAAATTGACAAACAGTTTATTCACTAATATTTTTATACCTTGAATTTCCAAAATAATAGGGTGTATTATAAATTAAATATGGCTAAAGGCGAACATGAAGAGTGTTCCCCAAAGAAATGGAAAATGAGAAATAGCGGAGGAACCCCGGGGGCTTTTTATGGGCTTGGGTTTGTCGGAGCACTTATTTATTTCCTCCAACACGCAACTACGTTATGGACCGGAATTTTAGCAATTTTAAAAGCAATAGTCTGGCCGGCACTTCTTATTTACAAAGTCCTCGAACTCCTAAAATTTTAAAGCCATATCAAGTTTGGTATAATTTTCAATATGGAAGGCAAGATTGTTTTTGAAGGGAAGGGCTTTATTATCCGTTATCCCCAAGCAGATGATGCGCAAGAAATGTGCAATTACATAAATGCGCTTTCAAAAGAGCAGACTTATGTCCGTTTTCAAGGGGAAGAAGTTGCTCTTGAAAATGAAACAAAATACCTGGAAAGCCAACTTAAAAAAATAAGCAAGAATCGAAGCGTAGAATTATTTGTTGTCTCAAACAATAAAATTATTGGAATAGCAGCAATAGACTTGAAAGATAAGACCGAAAGCCACGAAGGAGTTCTCGGGATATCGATTTCTAAAGAATTTAGGGGAGAGGGACTAGGAAAAACACTAATGCGTCTTATTATCGAGGAGGCTGAAAAAAATTTACCAGAACTACGAATTATTTCTCTTGGGGTTTTTGGAGACAACACTCTCGCTCAACAAATGTATAAAAAATTCGGATTTAATGAATACGGAAGGTTACCAGAAGGCTCAAAACACAAAGATAAATTCGTCGACCACATCTATATGTTCAAAAAAATCAAATAGTTAGTTTGGTTCGGCGTTTTGCTCTAAACGCTCAATTCTCTCACTGAAATCTTTTTCTTGCCTTTCTAGAATTAAGTGTATCCCTTTTGTTTCCAGCTTTAATTCTTTAACATCAGATGCGACTTTATCTATTTTATGCGAAAGGCCTTCGACCTCCGTTCCTAATTTGCTCACCCTATTTTGAGTTTCCTCCGTTCTCGTTTCAACCCTTTCAAGTCTTAAATCGAGAGGCCGAATAGAACCCTCAACAACCTCTTTAATTTGCTTTAAATCATTTTTTGACAACATAGAAATTAATAATACTCCTAATCTTTTAACGTTTTTAATAGAACTTTTTATATCAAGGTGTATAATATGGATATGGCAAAAACAAAGAGCACAAAAACTGAAAGTTTTGAAATAAAAGGCGAAGATCTGGTGAGAAAATTCAAGGAACTCGTCAAGGAGGGAAATGTTCGAAAAATTATTGTTAAGAACAAGGAAGGAAAAGTTTTCGTTGAATTCCCTCTCACTGTCGGAGTAGTGGGGGTCGTTCTTGCACCGGCATTTGCCGCGGTAGGCGCAATCGCAGCTTTAGTAACCGAATGCACCATCGTAGTCGAACGAAAAACCGTTTAGATCTTCAAACAAAAAAATGGTAAAAAAACTTTCAGGGGGAGTTGCTGTTATAGAAGTAGAGGGCAAGCATTTCCTTATCCAACAATCAAATAACAAACCTTTTGGAAGCCAGTGGAGGCATCCGGGAGGATCTTTTGAGGAAAATGAAACTGAGGCTGAAGGAATAGCTAGGGAAATCAAAGAGGAAATAAACCTGGATATCAAAGTTTTGGACGAAAAACCAATTCATATTGAAAAAACGGATTATAAATCCCACTATTTCGGGTTTTACAAAGCTGTAATTATTGGAGGAGAGATGAAAGTTGACATGAACGAAATCCAAGGTTATGGCTACTTCACAATTGACGAAATCAAACGCTTAAGCCTTATGAAAGCTACACGTTCTTTCTACGACAAGAATTTTTAGCCAAAATGGGAAAATACGATTACATCTTATTTGATTGGGATGGGTGCTTGGCTAAAACACTAGATATCCTTTTAAATACGTACAAAAACCTTTTCGCTGAACTTAATATTTATCCTGATAATAACACTATCATTCAGGAGGTTTTTGGAGACTGGAATGGACCTAAAAAATTAGGCGTTAGGGATATTGAAAATTTTTCAAAAAAATTTGTGTCAAACGTTGACAAGAGTTATCAAAAAGCTAGGCTTAATGACGGCGTGGAAGAAACGTTGAAAATTTTAAAGATGAAGGGTAAAAAAATGGCGTTAATTACTACTGCGCTTCAATCAACTATTATGCCAGCATTAGAAAACAATAACATAGAAGGTATGTTTGAAGTAGTTTTGACAGGGAACGATGTAACAAAGCATAAACCAGATCCCGAAATGATATATAAAGCTGTGAAGTTACTAAATGGAACAATGGATCAATCAATAATTGTAGGCGACTCTAAAAGTGATCTCGGAGCTGGAAATAACGCAGGAGTCGATACTTTACTTTATTATCCGAAAATAAACAAAATGTTTTACGAAATAGAATTTTTAAAGAAATATAATCCAAATTTTATTATTAATGATTTTTGCGAAATCATAAAAGTAGTAACTTAAAACCTAAGTATTCCTTGTTTGCGAAATAAGTTTTGTAAGTGCTTCTGAAAGACCGCTCTCTAATTCCTCCGTATCTCTATAAACTATTCTGAAATCCGATATCCCACTTGCAGTCGTAGAATGTTCAGCGCCTGCATTTCTCAAATATAATATTGGTTTTTTTAATGCTTTGGCAAAGCCCATTTCAATACCGACTCCGATTGCTTTTTCCGAAACTTCTGCAATAAAAAAATCGCTATTTTCTATTTCTTCTAGAGCCTTCTTCATCATCTCTTTTTCCTGTTTTGGAGAAAATGAGTATTCTGAAACAAATACATTCATTTTTAAAGAAAACTTTTTTAATAATTTTTTCATACATAAAATTTCCTTGCTTAAATGATCTTTATTTTTATAGCTAACCGAAAAAAATACTTTCTTCATGTATTTATGATAAAACAATAAAATTTATTAGGCAATTTCTTTTCCATAAAACTCACTTATTGTCTGCATCACATATTCACGAACTTTCCCACTAGGTATTTCAGAAATTGTCAGTTCGTCAGGAAGCCAAGAATCATGCTGTTCAATTCTAAACTGCGCTTTTCCTTTAAGTCCTGTCTGGGATTGCCTTAGATAGCTTAATTCTAAGAGAGCCTCAGGTTTTTCCTTTGCAAGGAAATCGTATTCTTTAGTTCCTGGATAGGGTTTGAATTGGAAAATAGCAAGATCGGTCAAGCCCACCTCTCTCAGAAGATAAATAAACTGCTGAGTCTGAATAATTTGACTCTCTGTCTCTCCAGGAAATCCCATAATAAAAAATCCTTTTACCTGTATTCCTTCCGAGCCTAATTTATAAACGGCTCTAAATGCTTCGTCACGCGTAATTCCCTTATTTATTCTTTTTAAAATATCATTGTTCCCGCTTTCAATACCCAAGGCAATTTTCCAAATGCCTGTTTCCGCGAGCATTTTCATCGTCTGTTCGTCTAAATGATTTACCACGGGAACTCGTGTCAACCCTCTCCAAATGAATTTTCCTAATAATTGTTTTTCTGCAAGTCCATAATATAGCTCTTGTATGTGCCTTTGCAAGGTAAACGCCATGTCATCGAGAAAGTGTATAGCATCAGCACCTAAATCAATACAATTTTGAATTTGTTCAATTACTCTTGAGGAATTAGGACGGTCGTATGGTTTCGTAAAAGGATTCCCTCTATCATTCATAACAGGGGATGCACAGAAAGAACATTCAAAGGGACATCCTTGAGAAATATAAAGAGTAGCTTCGTTAATTACTTTAGGCTTTCCTCCTATCGTTACTTTATGACGAAAAAGAGGCTTATCAATAAGTTCATCCTGATTAATAACAGGAAGGTCATTTGCACTCATTTTTGGAGCAAAGTCAACTCTTGAATAGTCATCATTTTCATAGTACACGCCTTTTAAAGGAGGTTCGTTTCCGTCCAATAAGCCTTTAACTAGTAACCCTGTAACAATTTCCCCATTACCTCTTATAATTGCCTTTGACTCAGGAAAGTCTCTCCTGGCAATAGCGGGATTTAAAGTGGCATGAACCCCTCCCAAGATAACAGGAATGCCTAAGAAGTCACAAATAGCAGCAATGCTTTGGGCCTCAGCTATGTTTACGGATGTAGGATTAAGACCAACAATTTTAGGTCTTATTAATTCAAGTTGTCTCTTAATCTCTTCAGGCATGAGTTTTAGTCGATGAGAATCCAGAATTCCAGCATTTATTCCGTAAGTTTTCCTAGCAACATCGGCTACTCTCACCAATCCCCAAGGAGGCTCTTCTCCATCCGGAATCAAACCTTGTTGAAAAGTAGAGTTTACGTTAATCAAGAGAAAATCATATCCTCCTCCAGGATAAGGCTTAGCTAAATGATCTTTCTTTCCTATTGGTTCCGTAAACGAAGCAGAGTTTATCCTATAAGAATTTGTTTCAAGCATTTCATTATTATAGGATAAAATTATTTGAAAATCAATATATTCACCTGTAGAAAGAAGTCATAACGGCAATACAAAAACTCACAAATCAATGCAGGAAAAGCTTTGTTATAATCCCTGAATGATAAAAAAAGAAATTGGGTTTTTACCAGAACCGGATGATATTCTTGATATTAGGGTAAAATTTATGATCTGTTCAAACAAAACCCCCTACGCGAGGAGCACTACACTATGATATCTTTCTTTTTCCAACGGGTATAGAGAAATAAAAAGTAGAGCCCTTACCTTTAGCACTCTCTACCCACATTCTTCCCTTATGTTGCGCAATTATTTCGCTTGAAATATAAAGCCCAAGTCCAAGACCTGAAACATCTTCCCCTATTCCTTTTCCTCGAAAAAAACGGTCAAACACTTTTGCATGCTGCTCTTTTGGAATCCCTAAACCAAAATCTTGCACGGAAACTACTGCATTATTTCCGGATTTCGAAGATGAAATTATGATTTTTTCAGCAGTTGGTGAGTATTTAATGGCATTTGAGATAAGGTTTACCAAAACCTGAGCAACCCTCTCTTTGTCAGCGTAAATACTTATCTTTGATTGGTCGTTATGTATTATGGTATGTGAATTTGTTGTGAATTGAAAATCCGATACTACAGTAGTAATCAAATCATTAATGTCAAAGTTTTTTTTATGTAGAGCAAGCTTCCCATTCTGAATTTTATAAACATTCATGAAGGAAGCCATGAGATGCGTAAGTCTTTCCATTTGCTCTGTCATTTTTGACAAAAAATAGGATCCCCGTTCATCTTTATTCTGCTCATGATGCTTTTCTAAAAGATGCGCAAAGATTTTAATGCTAGATAACGGAGTTTTAAGCTCATGGGAGACAATACCAATAAAATCGTCTTTCTGTTTTTCAAGAAGCTTTCTGCTGGTAACATCCTCAAAAGCAAGTAGAATCGCTTCTGTATTGTTCACTTGGCGATATGTTCTTCGAGCGTTAAGAACCATTGTTCTTTGTCCTACATGAGGTAAGTTGATTTCTACTTCATAATTATCTAAGTGGGTGTTCGCCGGAAGAATCTTTTCCAGAAGTATCCTAAGCTTAGGAATATTCCAAGCATTACCATTAAGCTTATATATTAATTGGTTTTCGGTTTCTTTAGGTGTCAGCTTGAAGTAATCATAAAAAGCTCGATTTGCCGTAAGTACTTGAAGTTTCTTATTGAGAACAATGAGCGGTACCCGTACCGAATCTACAATAGCTTCGGAGTAATCAAGAGCATATTTTAACAGATCCAGAGAATGTTTTAGCTCATTTACATCGATTCCCGGAATAATACTAGAGTGGTCAGAATGCGTAATCCTTTTTTGCACTGCTTCTTTTACGGTCGCATGGGGCACTTCTGATTGACTCTCTCTGCTTTTAGCCTCAGGCAAGATCTCCGCTTTCTTCATTTAAAACCAAATATACCACAATATTATGGATTGTCAATTTCACTCACCGCAAGGGAAGAATTTAAAAAAAACAAAATTAACATGAGCATTGCTTATCCATATATTACTAAAACGGATTTTGAAAAGAATACGACAAGGAAAAGAAGCAACGAAGCAAAAATTTGAAGAAAATCCAAACTTACCGGAAGAAGATACGCTCGAATACATTGCCGAAAATCTTAGAAGCGATTTTCTCGGGAAAACCCGAAATCTTCGCCCACGATTGGATGGAAAATAGAAGCTAAACCTATTTCCACCTATTGTAAAGCCAAATAACAGCGTAAGACGTAACCCAGGTAATAACAGAAATTGTTACCAATCCCCAAACTGCACCTACTAAGTTTAGCCCCGTGTTCGCTTTAAGACCCTCCAAGCTTATTGAATGCATCCAGGAGCTTGCTATACTACGTACAAAATCCGGGGCAGCATAAGAAACTAAAAGACAAACTACGTAAAAAACTGCGGTAACGGCTGTTGCTGCATTTGCAAATGCTTTTGCGTTTAACATTTTTTCACCTCCTTTCAAAAAAAATCTATAGCTTAGGTTAAACTTTTTTTGAAATCTTGTAAATAGCAAAAATAGCTACAACAGCAAACACAATGTTTGCGAGCACGTTTCCCCCAACAAATTCATTCACGTATCCGCCGACATTTGTAATTATTTTCGTAAATCCTTCGATATCTTGCATCCCAAGTTTACCTAAATAATTTAAATAAACGATTAAAATTCCTGTAACTAAAAATATTAATCCTGCAATAAAATTGCTTGTCATAACTGTCTGTTTTCGTCCAAATAAACTATAGGAAAATAAAGGTTTTCGTAAAAACATAAATTTATCAATTTTTCCATGAAGGAACATTGAAATTATAAGAAGCGGAGTAGCCATTCCAAGAACATAAAAAGCTCCTATTAAAATTGCGCCAAAAAAACTTGGGGAAAGAAAAGACAAAGTTAGAACACCTATTAATACTGGAGCACAACATGCGCTGGTAATTCCTGAAAAAATACCCAATGTAAAAATAGATAGGACGTCGGTTTTCCCTGGTTTTGCTCCAGGCAGATTTGGCATGGGAAGCTTAAGGCCACTAAGTGTTACTGCCGCAACAGCAAGCATTACAAAACCCCCAACAAAATATATTGGGTCGTGATATATAAAAAGAGTTTTTGAAAGAGCTGCAACACCTAAGACTGCCGGAACCAGAACTATAAAGATTCCGGAAGCAAACACCAAGGTCATAAATAAAACTTTTTCTTTTTCTTTAAATACGCTGCCCAAATATGCGGGAAGAAGAAAAGTTATACAGCATGGAGCAAATAAGGCTACCATACCGGCAGCAAAAGCAGCTATAAAAGAGGTCTGAAGAAAGATATTCTCCATTTATGCACCGCATCCCCCTCCCTGAACATTTACTCCGGGGACGTTTTGAATTAACTGCCTTGTCTTTTGTGCACCTTGAGCAGAAGAAAACTCGGAAGAAAGCATCTTTTTAGCGTCAACTGTTTTCCAGTCCTTACCTTGCTTATTCATATAAGTTGCTAACTCAACGTAATTTTGAGGAAACCAAAATGAGTTTAATTTTAATAGGTCTTTATAGATTTTGTCTTCAGAAACTCCTTGTTTTACCGCAAGCTCTATGTAAGCAAGTGCCGCCATTCCGTGATTGCAGTCAGGGAATGACGTAGGATTTCCACAGCAAGGCCTATAAACATTTTCAGAAATTTTTTTAACCAATGCCTCCTGTGAATCTGATAATTTTATTAAAGGAGTAGAAGAGTACAATTCGCTAGTCGGTTTTGATCCCAAGGTCCAGCCACCCGTTGAAGCAAAATTCATATATTGTCCCTCTCCGTATGTTTTCATGGGACCTTCATCCAAGACTTTACTTTTATTTACAAGTCCCATTGCCCAAAGAGTATTAACCATAAATCGAGAATTTTTCTCATTAATTTTCATGTGGTCTTTAGAATCGGCTTCTAGATATTTCATTTGACTCAAGGAATCTTTTTCT
>JAKAHW010000148.1 GCA_021825285.1 bacterium | reverse complement strand
GTCTTAAATCTGGACCAGAAAAATCTCACATCAAAAGCAATAATAGAATTTGAAAATACAAGCCAAAAAAATGATTATAAAACATATTTACGAATTATTGCTCCTTTAGGAAGTAAAATTAATTCCGTCAAAATTGACGGAAAAGAAGAAAAAATAGTTTCCGCTGTCACTGACTTTAAGATTTACGAATCAAAAACATTTGCTCCTCCTTCTGGCCTTGAAGTCGATTCAGTTCAAGATAAAAACAAGCAACTAATGGGTTTTATAGCTACAGTACCTAAAAACTCAAAAAAAACAGTAGAGGTTGTCTATAAAAATGGTTTGACCGTTCCGGTAAAAAACCTTTTTTCTTATTCACTTCTTGTTTATAAGCAGCCGGGAGTTGAAGTGTTGCCTTTTGATCTTTCTATAATTTATAATCCGTCTATTGCGCCTCTCGAAGTGCAAAACGCGAAAACTCGACCCGGAGAGATAAGAATATCTGACGCCATTGGTCAAGACAAAGAATTCAGAATGAAGCTTAAAAAAACCGATAAATGAAATTAAATAACTTTATTACAAGTTTTAAAATTCCTTTAATAGTACTTATCGGGATTATTTTATATCTTGTCCTATTATTTTTTAAAACAGGGTATAAAGAATTATTTATTCTCGTAATTATCGCCCTTGGAAGCTACGAACTCTTCAAAGACACTTTAGGAGCACTTTTAAGAAAACAGTTTGCTCTCGATTACATCGCCATACTTGCAATTATTGTCTCCGTTGCAACGGGAGAATATCTTGTCGCAGCTGTTATTGCCCTTATGATTTCAAGCGGAAGAACTCTTGAAGATTATGGAGTAGCCCAAGCAAAAAAAAGCCTTACAAAACTGGTTGACCGCATACCAAACGACATAACTCTTTGGGAAAACGGGAAAGCCGGAAGAAAAGAAAAAATAAGCAATGTAAAGACAGGAGAAGAAGTGTTGGTTAAGAGAGGAGAAGTCATTGGACTGGACGGAATCTTGACCTCGCAATCTGCATTAACAGATGAGTCTTCCCTGACAGGAGAACCATATCTTATGGAAAAGTTTGAAGGAGACCAAATAAGAAGTGGAACAATTAACGTAGGAGACGTAATTATCATAAAAGTGACAAGCACCCAGGAAAATTCGACCTACAACAAGATAATTGAAATGGTAAAAAATGCTCAGGGGGAAAAGGCTCCCCTAATTAGACTGGCAGATAAATACAGCACTATCTTTACTTTAATAACAGCTGTAATAGCCGGCTTTGCTTATATTATCTCAGGAAACCTGCATCAGGTATTGGCGGTTCTTGTGATAGCAACTCCCTGTCCTTTAATCCTTGCAACTCCTATTGCCTTGATGGGCGGAGTGAGTGCCTCAGCGAAAAAAAGAGTAATAGTCAAAAAACTTGCAAGCATTGAAGCTTTATCGCGTGCTAAAGCATTTATTTTTGACAAGACGGGAACTATTACGCTGGGGGAACCAAAACTCGTAGAGTATAGTAATCTGTCAAATCTTAAAGATAATGAGCTTCTCGGAATAGCAGAGGCAATTGAAAGAAATTCTCTCCATCCATTGGCAAAAGCCGTTGTCGCTTTTGCAAGAGAAAAAAACGCTTCTGTTTTTTCATCAAAAAAAGTTAGCGAAAAAATAGGTTCAGGGATATCAGGATTTGTAAACGGAAAAACTTACACACTTAAAAAAGGCGAGGAAGAAGGGATGTTAATAGAGCTCTTCCAGGAAAAAAGTAAAATTGGAATTTTTAAATTTGAGGATGAGATAAAGGAGGATTCCAAAGAAATAATAAAAGCGCTCAAAAAAATGGGAATAGAAATTCATATTTTTACAGGCGATAAAAAAGAAGCGGCAGAGAAAGTAGTTAGGCTGCTTGGTGAAAGTATAAATTTAAAAGCTGAGTGTAAGCCTGAAGATAAACAGGAAGGGATTAAAGAATTAAAGAAAGAGGGGAAAATTACTGCGATGGTTGGGGATGGGATAAATGATGCTCCCGCACTTGCGCTTGCCGATGTAGGAATTGTTTTTTCAAATGAGGAACAAACAGCCGCTTCGGAAGCAGCAGACATTGTCTTTTTAGGAAATGACTTTTCACTAGTTCTTGATTCTTTCAAAATTTCCAAAGGCACAATAGACATTGCCCTGCAAAGCATCTTGTGGGGAATCGGAATAAGTATAGGAGGTATGGTTTTTGCATCTGTTGGACTTATTCCCCCATTAATCGGGGCTGTATTACAGGAGGCAATTGATGTTGCGGTTATTATTAATGCTCTTCGGGCAAGCAGACTCTAATCGGTAAATTCTTGAACAAACAGTTCCCCGTATATTCCGGCATTTAAAATGCCTATTCCAACCTTTCTAAAGTTTGGAGATAAAATATTTTCCCGATGTCCCTTGCTTTTCATCAGACCATCTATTGCGATTTGAACATCCGGCGCCAAGGCAAGATTTTCCCCGGCATAAGTGTATGAAATTTGGTCTTTGTCGAGCCTATCAAAAGGAGAGTAGCCTTCAGGTGTGTAGTGGGAAAAATAACCGCGCTCAAGCATATCTTTCCCGTGACTTCTGGCTACTTCAACCAAAGCTACATC
>JAKAHW010000147.1 GCA_021825285.1 bacterium | reverse complement strand
TGAAATTGTCGCTTCTTCGGTATTTGTTAAGGGACGGACTTCATTTGGAAGAATATTTGCCAGATCTGAAACCAAAAATATATTTTTATCAAGTTTTATTGGAAAAGCCGCTTCTTTCGCATGAACTCCCGGAGTTGGTAAAAGGCCAGCGATTGGACTTGTCAAAAGCATTATCCCGCTGAGAGTTCCGATAGCCAAATGCTTTGAATTATTAATAAATTCTTCGAGCGCATCTTGGTGCTTATCCCAAAGATTTTTTTGCAGCTCTTTATGTTTTTTAAGCCATTTTTCTTTTAAAGAGTCGTAAGAAGAATTTGCTTTCACTATTTAATGATAACAAATAGGAAAACTTTTTAAAAATTTATAAATTAAATTAATGAAAACTTTGAGGAAAGTTTGCCCTGGAGTTTTTCACAAAAAGGAGGCCTCGAATTCCCAAGCTCTCGCCTTAAACCCGAAGCTGTATTACCTGATCCAATTTCAACAGCTTCAAAAACATTACATCCGTCACATTTAATCTGCCAAATTTGTCCAAGCGGTTCCCCTGTCTCGAAATTACTTCTTTCTCCCAGTTTTAAAAATCGCGCATCACAACCACGGGGATAGATGTCGGACGATCCATTCTTTTTTATCGCATATCTGCTTTCAGGGCTTTGTGACATATTATCGGGAATTATACATCAAGCAATTGAGGCAATCAAACTAAAAAAACTTATACTGCTTAGAGACGGTGGCATTTTTGAAATGCTAACTATATTATTCTTGTCTAATTGCTTCTTGTGAGTATATCAAAATCTTATCTTATAGTATTGCATTTGCTTTACTTTCTTGTTATAATCTAGCCTTCGTGAAAGAAATAGCTACAGAAATAAATAGTCACTCTTTCAGCAGAAGACACTTATTGACCCGTATATTACCCGGTGCGGCAATTGCTGTAAGTTCTCCTGCTTTTTTAAGCTGTAACGGCCCTAAAAACTCGGGAGAGACACTGCAACCGGAACCAACTGCAACTGAAACAACCGGAGCTTCTACAAAACTTTCCTATGCAGACGTTGATATTTATTTGGATAAAAATTATTTACCTCTCAGATATATACGAAAAAATGTGGGTGAAGACCGTTTTAGACCTATAACTAGTTTTGACAGAGATACTGTTTTGGCTATCAGAGACAAAGCCATATCTTCTGGTGAGCCTCAACTTCTTGAAGCCATTGCAGTGAACAAAAGTCTAGCAACGCATATTTCCCCAGAACATCCAAGGGTCAAAGAACTTCCTAAGGATACGCTTCCTGAAGACGAGGTGGCAAGAAGAGGTGTTAATATCATTCAGGCAAAACAAACTACCCTGCATGTAAGGCAAACCGCATTTGAACCAGGTGGCCCGCTTGATTCATTTAATAACACCGGTAGAAAGCTCAGAATAATTCTTGTGGATGGACCGGTGGTTCATACTGCATTTATGGAGGACCCAAAATACGATGGTGTTAAAAGAGCAGTTAAGACATGGGAGAAATTAAATAAAGCGGAGGTGCCAGCAAATCCTGAAGTTATGCGTAAGTTTTTAATAACTACTTCGCAAAAACGCCTAGAGGTTATAAGGCTCGGGCTTTCATCTTCAACACTTCAAAGTGCTGAAAAGATTGACCTTGAAATGGACTTGATGAAGCAACAACAAATAGCCGCAGAAATCCAAAATATTTCAGGGGAAGAGCTTATTAGGAAATACCTTGTCCAACTGAATGCTCGCGAAGCAGCAGGTTTATATGACAGGTACTTTGCTCCTGATGAAGAAGCTGTTTTTGTAGCCGCAGGCAGAAGTATTGCTAAATCCAAATGGATCGTTGGTTTTAATTCTTCAGGAGAATTTGTGAATTTTATATTCAGTGACCCGATTGACTATGACTACACACCAAACCCATCTCAAACTTACCCAAATCCCAACGATTTTCAACTAAACCCTACTGCTTCGCCCGATAACCCTAGATCTTATCCCTACGGAGGTGAAACAATTAGCCTTGTTTTGGAACATGAACTAATGCATGATAAGCTAATAGAGCAGGCAAGAAGAGAAAGACGAAGAGAAAACCACAGTGAATATGATACCGACATGGCCGCAATGGATCTTGTTAGAAAAGGGTCTGAAAAATGGATTACATCAAGTTTTACTGATGATTCCGGATATTTTTTCGCGTGGAGCGTTCCGGAGGATTATGGCGGAGGATATATCATTACAAAAAATCTAAAAACCTCCAGCACTCACGCCGCATAACGCTTAACATTTCTCTGTTAAACCGTAGCTGGATAGTGGCATTTTTTCCACTTCTTACCTGATCCGCACCAGCATGGGTCATTTCTTCCAAGTTTTTTTACATTTAAACCTTGGTCATTTTTCTTTTTGTTTTTTACTTCTGCTTTTTCTCCTATTTCTGCTTCTGGCTGATTTAACATAATATTCTGTCGGGCGGGTTCTTGAGGTTCAGGATGATTATGCTCTACATGAACTTTATAAACCCTTGTAACTATTCCGTCATCAATTGACAAGACTAATTGTTCAAACATTTGGAACGCTTCATTTTTATACTCAATAAGCGGATCACGTTGCCCGTATCCCCGCAAACCGATACCTGTTCTTAAAT
>JAKAHW010000017.1 GCA_021825285.1 bacterium | reverse complement strand
GTCGTACAACCTCAACGTGGACTCTGTCTTTTTTTCGTTCTTCTGGTTTTTCGGAAGCCATAGCTGATATAATACTACATTAGAATTTGGATTTCAAAATTGGTAAACAAATGTACAATCCTACCTTCACTATAACAAACAAAATAGTCAAGAATATTGGATTAATTGATGCCGCTAAAGAAATTATTGAAAATGCCCCCCTTTTGCCATATTGGGAGAAAAAATTTCAGGAAGAAGCCGCTGTCCGTTCCGTCCACTATGGAACTCATATTGAAGGAAACGAGTTGAGTCTTAATCAGGTGGAAAAGGTTTTGGATGGGGAAAGAATAGTCGCGCGTGAGCGGGATGTACAGGAAGTAATAAATTATAGAAAGGTATTAGAATTTATTGGCCGAAGGACAAAAGCAAATATTGACCAGGACACGATTAAAGATTTGCATAAAATTGTAGTCGATAAAATTTTGCCGCCTGAAAAAGTAGGGGAATTCCGCAATAAAGAAGTAGTAATCAAAAATAGTTTGACCGGTGAAGTGTCATTTCGTCCTCCGAGAGTCGTCGAAGTCCCTTGGCAGATTAAGGAATTGGTGGTTTTTATTCAAGACGAAGAGGAAATTCACCCGGTTTTAAAAGCCGGAATTGTTCATTATGAATTTGTCCGTATTCACCCTTTTCTTGACGGAAACGGGAGAGTAGGGCGCGCTCTATCAATGCTTGTTTTGTTTAAATTAGGCTATGACATAAGGCAATTTTTCTCACTCGAAGAGTATTTTGACAAAAATCCTGAAGATTATTACGAGGCTCTTCAAAGCGTTTCTGTCAAAAATGGTGAGCAAACAGATTGGCTTTCTTATTTTACCGAGTGTCTTGCGCAGGAATTGGGCAAAATTAAAGAGAAAATTGAAGGCATTTCAATTGATACAAACTTGAAGAAAAAACTAGGAGGTCCAGTGATGTTGACCGAAAGGCAGCTTAAAATAATTGAATATATTCAAAAAATAGGATATATAGAAAACAAAATATATGAAACACTTTTCCCAATGGTTTCAGAAGACACGGTACTTCGGGAAGTGCAGGATTTGGTAAAAAAAGGGTTACTTAAAAAAGAAGGAGTTACAAAAGGCGTAAAATACGTAATGTCGTAAATTAACTAGGTGATTAAATTAAAACTAATAATATGACTGAATTCAAATTAGGAGTAGCGAAACCAGAACAAGAGACCACGGCCTCCCTAAACCTTTCACCTCTTGAGCATGCTTTGCTCCTAGGCAGCACTACGGAATTTTCGGGGAAAGAATATAGTTTTGTACATTTTTCTAATGAAGCAAAAAATGGAAAAATTGATTCTGGTGCATTCATTCCCGAAAGCATAAAACCTCCTCTTACATCAGAGGAGGCTCAAGCTTTACAAGAAAGGAGAGAAAAGCAGCATTTTTTAGTTGGAATGTTTCCGTTTTTAGACGAACAAGTAGATGAATTGCCACAAGGTTATCAGGTCTACGTGCAACCAGTCGGTTTAATAGATGAAAAAACAGGTGCGGCAGATCCTGTTTGGCGCATTTCTATTGTTGACGGGGAATTCAATCCTGTTAAGAGTGAAGCACTTGGAAATCTAATTAATCTTGCCCCGACACATAATCAGTACCTTTCTTTGACAGATGATATTCCAGGATCAAAGCTTATGCATCTTAGTGTATGAAATTTAAAGAACTTTCAGTATATTTAGAAAAATTAGAGAATACTGCTTCCCGCAATGACATGATTTTGATTCTGGCAGAACTTTTTGAAAAAGTGCCATCTGATGTTTTTGATAAAGTCATGTATTTATTGCAAGGTAGAGTAGCGCCTTTGTTCGTTCCGTTAGAGTTTGGCATGGCAGACAAGATGATGCTAAAAGCTATTGCTCTGGCATTTAATATTCCTGAAAAAGAAGCGGGAGATGAATTCCGCAAGATTGGGGATTTAGGTGAGATTGCACAAAGACTTCACAATGGGCGGGGAAAAGATTTATCCGTTTTGCAGGTTTTTGAAACTCTTAAAAATGTCGCTTTAACAGGTGGAGCAGGGTCAGTTGAGAAAAAAGTCGGAATGATTTCGGAATTATTAAAAGATCTTGACCCATTGTCTTGCCGTTTTGTATCAAGAATTCCGGTTGCAAAACTTCGTCTTGGATTTTCTGACATGACGGTTCTTGATTCACTTTCCTGGATGTTAAGAGGTGACAAAAGTTTGCGTCCTGAAATTGAGAGGGCATACAACATAAGGCCTGACCTTGGAATTATAGGAAAAAAAATAAAAGAAGACGGAATTGACGGCTTGAAAAAAGTTTTGCCCTCTGTTTTTACCCCTATTTTAATGGCCAGAGCTGAAAGATTGTCATCGGGTCAAGAAATTATTGACAAAATTGGAGAATGTGCGGTTGAACCAAAATTTGACGGCTTCCGCCTTCAAGTTCACTTCACCCGTTCGTCAAACTCAGGGCAAGATGGAAAAGATGTGAAATTGTTTACCCGAAACCTTGAAGAAGTTACCTTTATGTATCCTGATGTTGAGGCGGGAATTCGCGAGCAAATAAAGGCTTCCGATGTTGTTTTGGAAGGAGAAGCAATTGCGTATAATCCTGACACAAATGAATATCTTCCTTTTCAGCTTACAGCACAACGGAAAAGAAAATATGACATTGAAGAAATGGCAAGAAAAATCCCCCTGCGGCTTATGGTTTTTGATCTTTTGTATTTGGACGGAAAAAATTATATTCCTGAAAGCTATACAAAAAGACGTGAGGTTCTTTCAAAAATAATTAATCCAGGCAAAACAATTTATCTTGCAGAAGAAGAAATATTTAATGACGGAAAGAAAATTGAAAACTTTTTTGATGATGCTATTTCGCGGGGTCTTGAGGGTATTTTGGCAAAAAAACTTGACGGAACATATCAGGCAGGGGCACGCGGGTGGAATTGGATAAAACTTAAAAGATCCTACCAATCAAAGCTTGAAGACACTGTTGATTGTGTCGTAATGGGGCATTATGCAGGACGCGGTAAAAGAACTTCTTTTGGAATGGGCGCATTTTTAATCGGTGTATACAACGCGCAAAAAGATATGTTTGAAACAATCGCAAAAATAGGGACCGGACTTACGGATGACGAATGGAAGGAGTTATTCAAGCGCTCGGAAAAAATAAAGGTATCTCACAAACCTGCTTTATACGAAGTTGATAAGTGGCTTGAGCCTGATGTTTGGGTAAATCCGGAAATCGTTGTTGAAATAAAAGCAGATGAGCTGACGCGTTCGCCGGTTCATACAGCAGGACGAATTATGAAGCCTTCAAAGTCGGGGTCAGCATTTGATGTTGATGTGCCGGGATATGCGTTAAGATTTCCCCGTTTGGAACGTTTCCGCGATGACAAAAAGCCGGAAGACGCGACAACTCTGACAGAAATAGAGGAAATATTTAAACTACAGAAGAAATGAGTAGCCCTGAAATTCCGAAACCCGAAAGTCCTCAAGAGCGTTTTGTTCGAATAAAAGCTTATTATCAGGAAGCGGTTGATCAGGGGCGAATGAACGGTGGTCCCTTTAAGACAATATTTTCCAGTATAGATCCAACCAAATTAACACATGAGGTATTGGATGGAGTTGGAAGAAAAATGAATGCACATTGGGTTGGTGATCCAAGATCAAGATACCACAAGTAAAATCTACCAACTTCCTCCACCACCGCCGCCTCCACCGCCACCGGAAAATCCGCCTCCGCCAAAGCCTGAGCCTGAAGTTGGCGGATGGGAAGCTGAAGCAAAGCTTGAATAAGAAGAGGCAAGAGTGTTTGTAAAAATAACAGCATTGAAAGTGGAGCCTGAATATCCATGATACCATTCGGGAGGCTGCAATTTAAATTTAGAAAACCTTTCGGCCCAAATTTTTTCAACGCCAAAAGCCACAGCGTAAGGAAGCAATTTTTCAAACATCATCTGCTTGTCGGCTTGGAATTTTAATTGCCTTTCTTGTGAAGACAAGAAGTTTTTCAAAGATTTTCCGATATTTGCCTGTTGTGCTCCAAACAAAGTTTTTCTTGGCATAACCCTTCCGAATATAAATGCCGTGATTCCAAGAGAAACGTTTGCCGTAGATAGCCCTAAAATAGCAAGTACATAATAAAATGCCCTTATGGTTTGAGGGTTTGAAGAAAAAAATCCATCCGTAACCAAATTTTTATAAATCGTATTTTTAACGTCAAAAACTTCTTTGTATAGCTCTTTGTCTTTAAGGCGGCAAGTTTTATCATCTCCAAAGATTCCTTCAAGAAGCTTTTTTTCAAAATCCAAAAGCTTTGGGTCATCTTTAAATTCCTTCTTTTTGACAAGTGTAAAATCTTGCTTCGTTTTCTCCTCAATTACTAGGTATCCTCGTTGAGCAAGGTTTACAATTGTTGAGAAAACATCTCTGTTGTCGACATTTTCATCAACAAGTCCTCCTGTTTCAGCAGGTGTCAGTTCCCGCCCATTTTTTGTTTTGGGAGGGTCAAACCACGCTCTTGCCGGTTTTCCGACATCCGGGTCACGGCCTTTATAAAACCAAATAACTCCAAGTAAAACTGGAAGCAACACATACCATAAAAATACACCCAAAAAAATCAAAATGAGGACGATTTTCCCAAGAATTGTGTCAAAGAATAGTATGCGTTCTGTCGGGAGGAGAGTTGCGATGGTTCCTTTGGGAAAACCTACAAGGGCTGTTAGCCCATTTTGTTCGGGAAGGAAATCATTGGCAGCAAAAGAGATAGAATTTTCATCAACGCTTATTGAGCAATTTTCGTCCTTCGATCCGTAAATACCCGTAAAACATTTTGTTTTAAGACTCTCTTTTTTAATATTCTCAGGCAGATATATGGTAGATGTTGCTTTTGCAATTGGAATTTTCCATTCATTTCCCGTCACATTCCAATAAAGCTCGTCATGATTGTCAAAATATCCTATTTCGCCTTTTGCCTTATAGGAGATAACGTAAGTGTGAAGGCCGGTTATTACTTTATTCGGGTCACCGATTTTGAGCTGGATGTTGTCGCGGATTGTTGTTTTTGTAAATTTGTAATCGTTGCCGAATTCATCTTTAACCGAAAAATCCGAAAAACTGATTTCAAGAGTTTTACCATTTGGTGAGATTTTGGTGTAGGGAATAGTTCTGAAAATTCCATGGCGGGTAAGATTGGAAAAATCATAAATAATTGTTTCCCCAACATCAATTGACCCGTCCTTATTAATGTTTATTTTGGAATCAAATGACTGTATGTGTTCACCAAAAATTGCTGTATTTTTATAAACTTGAGCCTGAATATTCGTTTGGGCATGTATTGTTTGAGGAAGCGGGGTAGAGAAAAGTATCAAGATAAAAACAATAATTTGTAAAATCTTTTTCATGTAAATTTAAACAATGCTTTTTCTAGATTAACATGAGTTGCATCTTTAAACAAAACTCCTTCTTCCTCCAGTAATTTTTTTTGAATATCTTTGCCGCCGAAAGCATATCCCGGAGCAACTCTTCCGTTCCTATCAACGACTCTGTGGCAAGGAGTTTTTGTTTGGTCCGGATTCATGTGCAATATGTTCCCAACAACCCGAGGTGAAATATCTAACTGTTTGGCGATTTCGCCGTATGTTGTTACCTTTCCCTTAGGGATTTTCCGAACCAATTCGTAGACCTTTTCGTACAGATCCTGCCTCATATTTTTGAAAATGCGAACGAAATAATAATATCACGAGCAAATCGTCCAATAAAAACATATAAAAGGAATTTTTTAATTGGATATTGCGCAACACCCGCAAAAATTCCGACAGCATCAAAGAGGGGATTGGGAATAAAAGCCATGAAAATTAAAATATACGCACCGTATTTTTCAAAAACAAATTGATAAAGTTTGTAAAATAATCCGGGTTTTTTGTCGTCAATTACTTTTTCCCCCGAGTACCCAAATAAAAAACCTGTGCTTTCGCCAAGAGAGGAGCCGACAGCAGACACAAATGCCACCAAGAGCGGATTGTAAAGAGTGCCTCCAATGCCCACAGATAAAATTGCGGGAGAAGGGAGGAAAACCGTGGCGCTTCCAAAAAAATTAATAAGACCGATTCCTAAAAGTCCAAGCGATTTAAAATGTTGGAATTGGACTTTGTAAAAAACAGGAAGAAGCATTAAAACGGTTGATAAAACGAAGATTAAAATGAAGGATACTCTTTTCAAAGTGAACAGATTATTTATTCTTTTCATTATCTTTTAGCTGATCTTTCAGTTGTTTCATCCTCCACATAAACAAAGCTCCTTTGTTTGGGGTTGTTGTTTTTGCGTCCTTGCAATATGAAAGAGCTTTTTCAAGAATGGAGCGGTGAACTGTCTTTGCAAGTTTGATGTAAAGGGATTTATGTTTGTGGTCATTGAGTTCTTCTGAGAGGTAAATCCCGAATGACTGGAATTCCCGGCTTATATATTTATCTTCTACAGGATTAAATTGAGTAAGGATGCTGTTAATTTTTTGCATAAACCTAAGGGAATTATACTATTTTTTTCTTCTCTTGATTTGTTAATTCTTAATTGATAGTATTTGTAAACCATGATTTTAGGGCCAAAAAAATTACTTCAGCTTGTAAAAAAACAGAAATTAGTAGAAGGGTTATCCGAGCGTGAATTGACCAATCCTGAAGGCGCCGGATTTGATCTTAGGCTTGGTGAAGTTTACAAAATTTCAGGAGACGCTTTTTTGGGCGAAACGCATAGAAAAACTGCGGATATAGAATTGGTTCAAAGTTATAAAGAAGGAGAAGTAAGGACCATAAAGATAAAGCCGGGGGATTATTTTTTGGTTACAACAATTGAAAGCGTAAATACGCCACTTGATCTTACAATTAACTTTAAACCAAGAACTACAACGTTTAGAAGTGGTTTATTTCTTAGGACGGGAAATGTTGCTCCGGGATATAAAGGAAAATTAACTTTTGGTCTCAAAAATGAAGGACCGATAACGGTCACTATTGAAATGGGGGCCCGATTTGTCCATGCGCAATTTGATGAAGTCAAAGGTCAGGGCTCACAATACAGAGGGCAATGGCAAGGCGGGCGGGTTGCCGCAACAAAAAAAGAAAAACAGGTTTAAAAAATACTACCAATTTCAAATGCCACAAATACTACAAATATTCAATAATAAGTATTGATTTATTTGTATTTATTGGTAGTATTGGTATGTATTTGTAGTATTATGAAGGCTCATCCGGAATATCAATATCTAGATCTTCTAAAAGAAATTCTTGAAAAAGGAGAGCGTAAAATTGATCGCGGTACAGATGTTGTCCTCTATAGTTTGTTCGGTCGCCAAACAAGATATGACTTATCCCAAGGTTTTCCTCTTTTAACTACAAAAAAAGTGTACTGGAAGGGAGTTTTGCATGAGCTTTGTTGGTTTATGTCCGGACAAACCAATATTAAATATTTGGTAGACAACAATGTCCATATTTGGGACGACTATCCATACAAAATTTACCAAGGAAAAGGCGGAAAGCTTTCAAAGGAGGAGTTTGTAGGAAAGATTAAAGATGATGATAAGTTTGCAGAGCGATGGGGAAATTTGCCCAGGATTTATGGTGAAATGTGGAGACACTGGCCAACGAAAACTAAGCGAACAATTGACCAATTGGGTTGGGTAATGCAGGAATTAAAAGAAGATCCTGATGCAAAAAATGCAATCGTCACCTCATGGAATCCGGAATACATGTATACAATGGCTTTAAAAAAGGAAGCCAATAGGTTCCCGATTTGCCACAATATGTATCAGGTTTCCCGCCGGGGAAATAAATTGTCCCTGCAGCTATATCAGCGAAGCGCAGATGTTTTCTTGGGTGTTCCTTTTAATATTGCTTCATACGCGCTTTTGACAATAATTTTGGCAAATATCATGGGGCTTGAGCCCGGAGAATTTGTGCATACATTTGGGGATGTGCATATTTACGAAAATCATTTGGAGCAGGTAAAAGAGCAGTTGACGCGAAAACCCCGTCCATTCCCGCAAGTTAAAATTAAACGAAAGATTAAAAGCATAGATGACTTCAGGGCTGATGATGTAGAGCTTTTGAACTACGATCCATATCCCATGATGAAGGCAGAATTGACCGTTGCCGGAGGTCTGTATGATAAGAAAACCGGTAAAATGGCAAAATAATGATTAAGAAAAAAATAATTCCTTCAGTCGGAGTTGTAGCTATAAGAGATGATGAGGTGCTTCTGGTAAAAGAGCTGGAAGGTTCCGGGCATATTTCTGGTGTATTTGGTTTGCCTTCAGGACGAGTTAATGATGATGAAACCGAGCAGGAAGCAGCCGCTCGCGAATTCCATGAAGAGACAGGGTTAAATGCTAAGGTTGTCGATTTCAGGGAGTTTAAAAATAATTACTTTGTTGCAGATATTCCAAGAAAAGACGGAACCATTAAGACTTTTGGATGGCGTGGGTTTAAAGTCCAAAATTTCTATGGACAGCTTTCTGGAAATGATGAAACCCATCCCTATTGGGTAGATCTTGATAAGTTGAAAACACTGGACAAAAAGAAATTGCTCCTTCCGAATGTTATAGAAATTGTAAACAACGCGCTAGAATAATGAAAATTTATGTTAGCCATTCAAAGGGTTTTGATTATAAAAATGAGCTTTACGAACCTCTTAAAAATTCAGGTTTAAGTTTGGATTTTATTTTTCCCCATGAGGACGGTTCGAATCCATTTAACTCAAAAGAATTGTTTGAAAAACATTTATGCGATTTGGTTTTGGCTGAAGTTTCAATCCCGTCAACAGGGCAGGGTATAGAGCTTGGCTGGGCAAATGTTTTTAAAATTCCGATTATTTGTTTTTATAAATCCGGCACGACTCCCGCAGGATCCTTAAAAGTAATTACTGATAAAATAATTGAGTATAACGATGCTCAGCATTTGATTAACAAGCTGACATCTGAGTTAAGTTTGAACATTGCTTAATATGTATAACCACGAACCGCACGATTATGATTGTCCGCTTTGTAAACTTGTAAAAGGCGAGGGGACGCAAATAACCAACGCTCGCGATATAGTTCTAAAAAATAATCTGGCTACTGCATTTATTGCGGGAAAATGGAGGACATCAAATCCCGGCCATGTTGTAGTTATTCCTAATGTTCATGTTGAAAACTTATATGACATTGAAAAAAAATATTTGCATGCAGTTAATGATATGTCGCAAATAATTGCAATTGCGTTAAAAAAGACATATAAATGCGATGGTGTTTCAACACGTCAGCATAATGAACCTGACGGCAACCAAGATGTTTGGCATTTTCACTTGCACGTGGTTCCCAGATATAGAAATGATAAATTTTATGAAAATCACCCTGATATAAAATGGCCGACAGAAGAAGAGAGAAGACCATATGTCGAGAAGCTAAAAAAATATTTTAACGAAAACAAAAATGCATAAACCAATAATTTCAATCATAGCAGCACTTGGGAGGAATAGGGAGATAGGCGCTAAAAATGCGCTCATGTGGCATATCCCGGGGGAGCTTCCAAGATTTAAAAAAATTACAATGGGACACCCTATTATTATGGGAAGAAAAACGTTTGAAAGTATCGGACGGCCTCTTCCCGGACGTTCAAACATTGTTGTAACACGCGATACGAGTTTTGTTCGAGAAGGAGTAATAGTTTGCGGTTCTATTGAAGAAGCAATTGAAAGAGCAAGTGAGTCCGAGGGTTCGAATGAAGTCTTTATTATCGGAGGCGGGCAGATTTATGAGCAAGCACTTAAGTTTACCGATAAATTATACTTAACCCTTGTTGACCAGGAATATCCTGAAGCAGATGCATTTTTTCCCGAATACAGCGAGTTTAATAAAATTATAAAAGAGGAAAAAGGGGAGAGCGAGGGTTTGAAATATAAGTTTGTGACACTTCAGAGATCCTCTTCTTGAAAGCCTTCCCACCTTCTGTTTAAATAGAGTGAATTATGGAGTTAGTATTGGATTTACATTTGCACTCTAGGTTCTCTCGGGCGGTTTCCCAACGCATGAATATTCAAAATATGTATTTATGGGGGAGAAAAAAGGGTATCAATGTTCTTTCTGTCACAGATTTTACCCACCCTTTATGGTTTTCGGAGGCTAAGCGTTTTCTTGAAGAAATGAATCCGGGAATTTTTAAACTAAAAGAAGAAGGGACAATTCTTTCCGAGCTTGGAAGCCTTTCTTCAAAAGAATTCCTTGGGCCGTATTTCATGCTTTCAACAGAACTTTCGTCTATTTATACGGAAAATGGGACACCTCATAGAATTCACAATCTGGTTTTTTCTCCAAATTTTGAGACTGTCGAGAAAATTAATAAGGAATTGTTAAACCGCGGTTTTAATCTTTCATCTGACGGAAGGCCAATCTTGGGAATTTCAGCAAGGAATTTAGCAGAACTTTTGTTTAGCATTGACCAAAAAATTGCAATTATTCCATGCCATGTCTGGACGCCTTGGTTCAGTCTTTACGGATCTCGCTCCGGATATGACAGACTTGGAGATTGCTTTGGGGAATTTGCAAAGTATATTTTTGCGGTTGAGACGGGTTTGTCATCCGATCCCTCTATGAATTGGAGGATAAAAGAGCTTGAGAGCCGTTCTGTTGTTTCTTTTTCAGACGCACATTCACTTGAAAAAATGGGACGCGAGGCAACAATTTTGAAACCTAAAGAAAAAGGGAAGATAAAAAACGCGGATATAACCTACAGCAATATTTTAAACGCTTTTGTCCGCGGAAAAGAAAGGGTATTTAAAATTGGATATACAATTGAGTTTTATCCTGAAGAAGGAAAATACCATTACACAGGACACAGAAGCTGCGGGATTTCGTATTCTCCTGATGATGATAAAACAAAAGGAACGAGTTGTCCTGTTTGCAAAAGGGAATTAACGGTTGGAGTAATGCACAGAGTGGAGGATTTGGCGACCTCAGATTCCAGTAATTTTACGATTGAAAAGGATAATTTTGGTGTTGTCTGGATGAAAGATCCAAAAGGAGAAAGACCTCCTTATGTCTCTTTGGTTCCTTTGCTTGAAGTACTTTCCGAATCCCTTAAATCAGGCGTAGCAACAGCTACGGTTCTAACCGTTTTTGATAGACTGGTTTCGCATTTTGGTTCCGAACACGAAGTTTTATTCCGCTCGGAACTTGAAAAAATAAGAGAACTTGCAGGAAATAAAGTTGCCGAGGGAATACAAAAAGTAAGAAGCAGGAATATTAGTATAAATCCGGGATTTGATGGAGAATACGGCAAAGTTTCCATCTGGGGAGAGGAAGATGAGACACAAAAAACTGTAAAAACCCAAATGGGCATTAAGTTCTAATTAAGTCTTCTTGATTTTTCTTCCAAATAGAAATATAGTGAGAGTAAGGGTAAGCAATTCGAACCTACACAAGGTTCGATTCGAGCCCAAATTTCTAGTAGAAAGGGGGTGAATTTATGAAACAATTAGTCGTAACAATGGAAGGATGGTTTTCAAAACTTCCTGCTTTGCCTCGCGAATGGAAAGAAGTTATAGTTAAGGTTACTCCTTGGATCGCTCTCATTTTCGGTGTATTCGGAGTATTGGGAGGAATCTCAGCACTCGGAATCCTATCAGTATTTTCTCCTTTTGCGGTTTTGGGCGGAGGAGTAGGTGGAGCACAAGCTGTAGGAATGGGCGTTCTCGCCAGCATTCTCTTATTAGTCTCATCAGCGCTTATGTTGATAGCTTTTCCTGGAACAAATGCAAGAAAAGAGGCTGGATGGAACTTTTTATTTTGGAGCCAAGCAGTAAGTGTCGTTTCAGCAGTTTTGTCTTTTAGTCCAGTAGGAGTTTTATTATCAGGAGTAGGATTTTACATTCTTTTCCAAATAAAATCATATTATAAATGATCTTCGGTCTTTATAAAAAAGCTTTGCTTTTATTATAAATAGTCGATTAGAGATTTTTGACGAGAAAAGTTTTTCTCCCCTCAAAGGAGTAAAATATTCTTGTGATTTTTAAAGATAGACAAGAAGCCGGAAGAAAACTTTCGGAAAAACTTTCCGGCCAAAATATTGACATTGTTGT
>JAKAHW010000146.1 GCA_021825285.1 bacterium | reverse complement strand
ATTAGATTTTTTGGGATTTAAATATTATACTATAGAAAGCTTGGATATTACTAATTTTATAAATATATGGAAGAAAATTTAAATCAAGGGGAAGAAAATGTAGTTTACGAAAATACGGCCTCAGAAGATTTTGACCAAGGATCATCCAAAAAGAAAATAATAAGTTTAATAATTGGCGCTTTTGTCGTGTTGATGTTGGTTTTTGTTGTTTTGCTTGTTGTTCTTCCCCGTTTTAAATCATCAAAAACATCCGGCAATGTAACACTCACTTATTGGGGTATATGGGAAGATCCCGGGGCAATAACTGAAATTGCAGATGAATTTACACGGGTTCACCCGAACATAAAAATAAAATATGAGAAAAAAGACATTAAAGGAGAAGGAAAGTTTATGGACAGGCTTGCGGCAAGGATGCAGGATGGAACGGGCCCTGATGTATTCCGTTTTCATAACTCGTGGGTGCCGGAATTAAAAGGGATGATGTTACCTTTACCTTCGGATTTGGTTTCTTCCTCAGAGATAGATACAAAATACTACAATGTAATAAAGAGAGATTTGAACATAGGTGGAGCATACTATGGAATTCCAATTCACATGGATACCCTGGCGCTTTATGTAAACAGCAAAATACTCAAAGATGCCGGGATTACTACTTATCCATCTTCTTGGGAAGATTTAATTAATATTTCAAGGCAAGTTGTCGTTAAAGATGCAGACGGAAGGATAACAACAGCAGGAGTTGCGCTTGGAACCTTTGACAATATTTCCCATGCAAGCGATATAGTTTCTCTTTTAATGGTTCAAGATGGAGCAGATTTAAAAAACTTGGGAGGAAGAACTAAAGAAGTTGCATCGGGAGCCCTTGATTATTATTCTGCTTTTGCCAAAGGTGACCAAAAAGTTTGGGATGAAAAAATGGATAATTCAAAACTCGCTTTTGGAAAAGGAAACTTAGCGCTATATTTTGGATATTCTTGGGATATTTTTGAGATAAAAGCAATAAATCCGAATCTTGAATTTGTTGTTATTCCTGTTCCAAGAATTACTCCGGAAAAGGATAAGACGATAGCAAGCTATTGGGTTGAGGGAGTGTCGGCAAAAAGCAAACATCCGACAGAAGCTTTTGAATTTTTAAAGTTTTTAACATCAAAAGAAAATCTTGAAAAACTTTATGCAAAAGAGTCAAAGCTTAGGTTTTTTGGTGAAATTTATCCAAGGCGCGATATGCAAGATTTTCTCAAGACAAACTCTTTAATTTCCCCGTTTTTAGAAAGAGCAGATAAAGCAGAATCTACTCCTTTTTCCTCTGATACGTATGATGAGGGCATGGTTGACTCTTTGAATAAGTACATGGCTGATGCTGTAAATTCGGTGCACGAGAATACATCCCCCAGTTCTGCAATAGAAACATTGGGGAAAGGAGTTTCTGATATTTTAGGTAGATATGCAAAGTGAGACCTCTATAGTAAAAACTCTTTGTTACGCGGATATCTTCGACTTTCCCATGACCTTTAATGAAATTCATAAATACCTTATTTCTAAAGAAAAAATTTCAAAAAAAGAATTAAAAAAAGGCTTATCGGAATTATTAAAAAATAGGCAAATAGAAGAACATAGTAATGTTTATTTTTTAAGAGGAAGAAAAATTTTAGTTAATCTTCGAAAAGAAAGAACTCTTGAAAGTAAAAGGAAAATGGTTATTGCAAAAAAATTTTCAGAAGTTATTAGACTGATTCCTTCGGTGGAGTTAATAGGGGTGAGCGGAAGTTTGGCAATGAAAAATTCAGGGAAAAAAGACGATATAGATTTCTTTATTATTACAAAACCCAATACGGTTTGGATAACACGTTTCTTAGTACAGACTTTAGTTTTTGTTTTCAAATCAAAAACGGAAGACAAAATTTGTCCAAACATGTATATTTCTTCTGCAAAATTAAAACTAGGTAAAACAATGCAAGATTTATTTACCGCTCATGAGATGTATCAGCTAAAAGTGGTTTTTGATAGAGGAAAGGTTTACAAAAAATTTTTGGGATTAAATCCTTGGATAAGAAAGTATCTTCCAAATATTAAAAGTGAAAAAACAACTATTAGGGAAAATGTTTTATATAGATTAGTTGCTCCTCTTGAACGCCTAATGTTTTTTGCTCAATACTTATATATGAAACCGAAAATTACAAAAGAAAAAGTCAACATAAATCAAATAAGGTTTCACGACAGTAATAAAGGAAAGTATGTTTTGGATTTGTATCGGATTAAAACCAATTTATACCTTAATAAAAAGAAAAATACTAAAAGTTTAAAATTCATACAAATGGGACAAATACTCCAGGATATTGACTTATTTTAGTCGTTAATGTATATATATTTGGTGACTTTTCCCCTCTAGTTTACCGGAGGGGTATTGTGTAAATAGGAGCAAAAGTTTAAATAAATTTATTATGGATGAGGCAAAATTGTCTCTCCACAAAACAAGTTTATGGATAAAAAGAAAGTTTTTGTAACAAAAGAAGGTTTGGAAGAGCTAAAAAGAGAATATACGGAGCTCAAAGAAGTAAAAAGGCCTGAAGTTCTGGAAAGGGTTTCTGCTGCCCGTGCTATGGGTGATTTGGCAGAAAACTCGGAATATACTGCAGCACGGGAAGAGCTTTCGTTGATGGATGGAAGGATTGAAGAATTAGCA
>JAKAHW010000016.1 GCA_021825285.1 bacterium | reverse complement strand
GTTCACATAATTGATGTTTTGGGGGAGGTTCAGGCAGGCGGACAAACTTTCACTTCAAAGAATGATCCGCAATGTAATTGCCCGCAAGTTGTATATCAATTAGAGCTTAATACCACAAAGCCTGTTGGATATGTCAGAGAAAACAGGAAAGCCATAGTTGGAGAGCTTTTGTACGCAACAATGCAAAAAGCATTTTCAAGCTCCCCGAAAAAATATTGGGGACCGCTTTTTCAAAAAGCACTGACAGATGCTTCGGAAAAACATATTCTATTTGCGCTTAATGACACTAGCGCCCAACAAGGAATAGATGCTCTTAACTGGGGAGGAAAAATTAAATCTTTTGAAGGCGATTATCTTCATATAAATGATGCTAATTTTGGAGGAGCAAAATCCAATATGTATACGACTTCTGCCGTAAGAATGGATTACAATGTCGGCAGCGACGGGTCTATTAACAAAACAATAAAAATTACTTATAAGAATCCGGAGAAATATTCGGATTGTAACCTTGAGCGGGGAGGGCTTTGTCTTAATGCAATTCTTCGTAATCTCCAAAGACTTTATGTGCCGGAAGGGTCTTCCCTCGAGTCAAGCAAAGGTTCTCAAGTTAAGGTTGAAACCAAAAAAGAACTTGGAAAAAGTTATTTTGAATCTTTCTTTACGGTGAATCCTTTGGGAATGGCGTCAATAACCTACAATTACAAACTTCCGTTTAAATTAAAGCAGGGCTCTCCTTTGCCGCTTCTTATTCAAAAACAGCCGGGTGTCGAGGCGATTCCTTTTGAAATTTATGTCAACGGAAGGAAGAGTCAAACTTTTGATCTTCGCGCCGATAAGGAACTGGTACTTAATATTTAATGCAATTTCTTAAGGATTTAGGATTTATTGTTAAACGCACCAACTTCGGGGAAAGCGACCGCTACATTACAATTTTTACAAAATACAATGGCAAGGTTGAGGTAGTGGCAAAAGGGGTGCGTAAACTCACGAGCCGCCGTGCTTCATCTGTCGAGCTTTTGAATCTTGTGCGATTTCAGGCTGTTAGAACTTCAAAAAATCATATCCTTACAGAAGTAGAATTAATTTCTTCCTACGAGACTCTAAAAAATAATCTACCAAATGTCCAAATCCTGTTTCTTTTATGCGAATTAATTGACAAACTTTGTCCGTTGGGACAAAAGCATGATGATGTTTTTGAACTTATTAAAACTACTTTGGCTCGTGTAAAGACAGATCAGGAGCCGGCAGTCAGCGATTTTCAGAAAAACATTCTGTCCCTTCTCGGATTTTGGGACGGGAAGAAAGAATTCCACAATGATGAAGACGTAAGACAATTTATAGAATCGGTGATAGAAAGAAAACTCAAGAGCAAGAACTTCTTCAAAGCTTAAGAAGCCACATTTTATTATTAAATCATTGACAATTAGTCTAATTTGGTTTAGATTAAGAATTAAAGTAATGTTTTCAAACACAAACTCCTTAAAATCATTTCTTGAAATCCCATACGAGCGCTTAGAAGAAATGAATTTAGAAGCAAAATCCAAAAGAGAAACCCTTTCAGAGGTTCGACTTGAAGCAGAATACAAAGAATACCTTGAAAAAGAAAAATTGATTAAGGCTGTGACGCTCTGTTTCAGCGATATTGAGGGGAGATTTCATATGCTTGATTACGACAAGAAGTATTTTTTGGAATCGGCTCAAAATCTTACTTTCGATGGGTCATCGGTAAGAGGGTTCACAGAGCTTCGAGAATCGGATCTTCGTTTGGCAGTTGATTGGTCAAGTATTGTATGGCTTCCTTCCGATATTTTCGGACCGGGAAAAGTCATATTTTTCGCAAACATAAAGAATCGTGACAGAACCCAGTACGAATCAGATTTTCGGGGAATCCTTTCGGAATATTTGATAAAACTTAAAGAAAAAGAAGACATGAAGGCGTTTGTTTCGCCCGAAATTGAAGGGTTTCTTTTGGACGGAGTGGACGCAGAGCAAAATTATGACGGGAAGACAGGTTTTAAACTGATTTCAACAGGGGGGTATTACCATTCTCTTCCCCTTGACAATTTGCGCCGCTTTATAGATGTGTCTGCCGAGGCGCAAAGGGCAATGGGATTTGCAAATGAGAAAGATCATCCCGAAGTTGCTCCGTCACAATTTGAAATGAATTTTTCCTACTCGGATGCTTTAAGGGCAGCAGATCAGGCACAACTTTACAAGCTGGTTTGCAGGCAGGTTGCAAACAACATGGGGATGACTGCTTCATTTCTCCCAAAACCTGTGGCGGGAATCAACGGAAGCGGAATGCATGTAAATATTTCGATAGGCAAAAATAAAAAAAACTTATTCTATGAAAGCAAAGGAAGAGATGGGCTTTCCGACTTCGCTTGGGGTTTCTTAAATAAAATCCTGAATCACGCTCCTGAGCTTTCGATCCTTTTAAACTCAAGCGTGAATGCTTATAGGCGGCTTGACCCTCAATTTGAGGCGCCAAACCAAATAAAAGTGTCTGCGGTTGATAGGGGAGCCATGATAAGAATTCCTGTTGCAAATGAGAAGAGCGCAAGGATTGAAATAAGGTCTGTCGCTCCGGATTCAAATCCCTATCTTGTTTTCTACTCACTTATAAGAACGGGTCTTGAAGGGAAGAAGCTGGCAAAAGCTGAGGGGAAAAGACCGAGAGTTAGAGTCTTGCCGTCAACAATTTATGATGCAATTAAGCTTTGTAAATCAAGCGATTTTATAGACAAAATTTTGGGAGAGGATAATAAAGAGAAGTATTTAAAATTTAAAGAGGCAGCAGCCGACAGGTCTCCGAAGGAATTGGGAAAAAAAGTAAAAAGCTCCGAGATTTTATTTCACCATGAGATAACAGATCAGGTACTCTGGAACTCTTTTTAGATGAATAGGTATTGACACGATTGAAAAAAATGAGTATGCTTAAAAAGATTTAGATATGAAAAAATTATTACCAATAATTATTGTCGTAGCCTTGGTTCTTGTCGGTGCCGGTGGATACATGGTAATGAGCAACAAAGGCGGCAATCCTCTAAATTCAGCAACAAATAGTTTTACTTCAATTAAGGATGCGCTTTCAAAATCCATAAGTCTTGAATGCGATTATACTGATGAAACCGGAAGGAAAGTAAAGTCCTGGATCAAAAACGGGGCAGTCAGGGCAGATGTAACTTCTTCAAATCCCGATGAAGCGGGTTCTACGATTGTAAAAGAAAAGAAAATGTATTTTTGGAATGCAAAAAGCGCAATTTCCCTGACCCTAACGGATGAAGCGCAAAAAGAGGTAAATAATCAAGCAAATGAAATCACAAAAGACAAGGAAGTTGTAAATGAAATTGAAAAATATAAAAGCTCATGTAAACCGGCTGTCGTTTCGGATAGCCTTTTTACTCCTCCGGCAAATATAAATTTCCAGGATATGTCAAAATTACTGCAAGTACCGTCAGGCAAAGGCAATGTAGCACCTCAAGTAAACGAGCAGGATATTCAAAAATATATTCAGCAAGCCCAGCAAGGGCAAGAAGTTCCTTCCGGTAACTAATCCTCTCAAAAATCAATCTTTGCTATACTATATTGAGTTTATAACATTCACGAATTTATACTGTGTTTAAAAAGGAGGTGAGAAAAACATGATGGGCTGGAATTACCAATATATGATGGGTCAGGGGTGGAGCACCTTTGGAGTTTTAGGCATTTTTTTCTGGATCGTTATTTTTGTTGACGCAATACTTCTGGGGTTGTGGTTGTGGCAGCAACTTCAAAAAGGGAAAAAATAGGCACAAAAAAACCCCTTGCGGGGTTTTCCTGCCGAAACTCTATTGCTAGAATTCCTACCTTAAATACTTTCATATTTAAAGTATGTATCATTATATCTTTTATCCCTTCCTTTGTCAATGGACAAAAACCATATCAAACCCTAGCAAAATTAAAGATGAACAAACTATTGATTATTCCAAAAGTTGGAGCATAATAAGGATATGAGGACACTTGAAGGAGGACCTAGAGGGGAAATAGCTTCAAATGGAGCAGGTATCCATGGAGAGTTTGTTACTTCCACTCATCTTTTGGCTCAGAGAAATGCAGAAGTAGCACCTTTGGTTCCCATTAACACTATCATTTTGGCTTGTCAACAAATGAATAATGAGCAACTACTGGAAGTGCTTGCAGGAATAAACTTGATAGTTACCGAAAGAAACCCTTATCCCCAAGTCCCCCGCACTTATTAAAAACTAGAGAATAACTCCTAGATCTAGGAAAATGGAAATGCCAAGCAAAAAGTAGTATCATTTCTTTAATCGAAATATGGCAAACAGCAATCTTGCAAATGCAAAAAGGGCAAAAAACGACGAGTTCTATACCCAGTACGTCGATATTCAGAAAGAGATCGAAGCATATCTGGAATATAACCCCAATGTATTCCGCGGCCAGGTTGTGTATTGCAACTGCGATGATCCGTTTGAGAGTAATTTTTTTCGCTATTTCGTGCTTAATTTCAACAAGCTTGGATTGAAACAGCTTCTCACAACTAGCTACAAGCCGTCACCAGTAGCCAACACGCAACTTAGGTTGTTTGGTGACGATAAATCTCTCACAAAATCAAAGGGTCGTCCAAAGGTAACTGCCAATAAATTTATTATCAACGAAGTGCATGATATAGACGGCGACGGTGAGTTTAACTTAAAGGATGTCGCCAAGCAGTTGAAGGAAAACAAGAACAACGAATGGATGCCGTTAGTAGGCGACGGTGACTTCCGCAGCGATGAATGTATAAATCTACTTAAACAATCAGATATCATGGTAACAAATCCCCCTTTCAGTCTGTTTCGTCAATATATCAAGCAACTTTTTGATTACAACAAAAGGTTCGTTATTATCGGCAATATGAATGCTATTACCTACAAAGAGGTTTTTCCAAAGATTAAGGAAAATAAGATGTGGCTCGGTGCAACTAATTTTAATACCGGTATGTATTTCAAAGTCCCCGAGAGTTTTATATATGCAGCGACATATAAATTTGAGCGTGAGCGTAATGGTGAAAAAGTGAATCGTGTACCTGGTGTATGTTGGTTTACTAGCTTAGACCACGGACGTCGTCATCAGCCATTGCCACTTATGACCATGGAAGAAAATTTAAAGTACAGCAAACACAAAGAAATTAAAGGAAAAAAAGCGTATGATAGATATGACAATTACGATGTTATAGAGGTACCATTTACCGATGCTATACCAAGTGATTATGATGGCTTGATGGGAGTGCCGATAAGTTTTTTAGATAAATATAATCCTGACCAGTTTGAAATTTTAGGTAGTGATGCTTATGAAAAATCCCCACCAACAAAGAAATATACAAATAAAGTTAAGGTTGTAGATGGAGAAAGGATGAAATCAAATACTGGTACTATGGGGTGTGTCATCAAAAGAGAAAATTACGGAGCAGGAACATATTTCGATGTTGGTTATCCCGTGCAAGCGGTTTATAAACGAATTTTTATAAAACATAAAAAAAAATAATATGAAAAAAGTTAAAGTATCAATACAAGACGAAAACACCTTAGTTTTATTAGAAGATGGCTCAAAAGGTGACATGATCGATCTAAAGTCTGTACATGAAACTGACATCGATAAAACAACAATCTCAAATGTAGTTAATTCTATAAAACGTGATGAGTTTAATTCTGAATTGCAAAAAGCGAAGGAGATTATTGAACGCGAGAATAAATTAAAATTAGAGCTTAAAGAAAAAGAGTATGCCTATCGTGCAAAAGAAGACTTATCCGAAAAAGATAAGGAGATTTCTACCCTTAATTCTAAATTAGAAAGTGTTGCAGACAGGACAGAGTCAAGTGTAAAACTTAAAGCTCTCCAAGAGCTTACAGAGAAAGAAAAAAAATATCAAGAAATGCTAAATGAGAAAGATATCGAGATAAGTAACATTAGACACGAAAAAGAACTAAGCGAAGAAAAGTACAAAGAACAAATCAAATCTGCTGAAAGTTCTATTTTATCACTCAGGGAAATGCGTACAAAAATGAGTACCAAAATGATTGGTGAGTCTCTTGAAATGCATTGTGAAAATGAATTTAATCGCATTCGTCATATCGCATTTCCTAATGCAAAGTTCGGTAAAGATAATATAGTTTCAGAATCAGGCTCAAAAGGGGATTATATCTATCGTGAGATAGATGAAGATGGTAATGAAATTCTATCCGTTATGTTCGAGATGAAAAATGAGGACGACACCACCTCTACTAAGAAAAAGAATAGAGATTTCTTTAAGGAATTAGATAAAGATCGACGAGAAAAAAAATGCGAGTATGCTGTTTTGGTAAGTCTCCTTGAAAAAGATAATGAATACTACGATGACATAGTCCCCGTTTATGAATATGGACTTATGTATTCTATACGTCCGCAACATTTCATTACGATTATTGGATTTTTACGTCAAGCAAACATAAAAACACAACACCTTCGACGTGAAATTCATATACTTAATAATCAAAATGTTGATGTATCAAACTTTGAAGCCAGTATGAATGCATTTAAAGAAGCATTTTCAAGAAACTACGGCTTAGCTTCAAAACAATTTTCTCAAGCCATAGAAGAAATAGATAAAACTATTGATCAATTAAATAAAGTGAAGGAGAATCTATTGAGATCTGATAATAATTTACGATTAGCAAACAACAAAGCTACTGACCTTTCGATAAAGAGGCTTACTTCCAATAGCCCAAGTGTTGCTAAAGCATTTGAAGAAATTAGTAAACAAGAAAAAGAAATAATATGAAAACAATTTTAAAAACAGATATCACTGTCAAAGATATTTGCGAAGGGTTCGTCTATAACGAACTTGAGGGTAAAGGTTTGTTTGGCTTATCTGGTAAACTCACAATCCAGCCGGAGTATCAACGTAACTATATCTATGCCTCCGACGGTGGAAAAAGAGAGGTTGCTGTTATTGAATCGCTACTCAAGGGTTACCCAATAGGCTTGATTTATTTTAATAAGGTCTCTGAAAACAACTTGGAAGTTTTGGATGGGCAACAGCGTATCACTAGTGTCGGACGTTTTGTAACTGACAAATTTGCCATCAAAGATGAAAACGGGATGGAGCAATATTTTGGCGGCATGGCAAAAGATAAGCAAGCCAAGATTTTGGAAACAAAACTACTAATTTATGAATGTGAAGGGACAGAAAGCCAGATAAAAGAGTGGTTTAAGACCATAAACATTGCCGGTGTTCCGCTTAATGATCAGGAGTTGTTAAACGCTGTATATTCTGGGCCGTTTGTAACACTCTGCAAAGAAGAATTTAGCAATAGCCAGAATGCTAACATCCAGAAATGGAGTGCGTATATATCTGGTAGTGCCAACAGACAAGATTTTTTGGAAAGAGCACTAGACTGGGCGAGTAAAGGAAAGATCGCAGGTTATATGAGTAGCCACCGGTACGATGATAATATCATTGAACTAAAAAAATATTTTAATATCGTTATAGATTGGGTCTCTAGTATATTTACAGATGTCGAGAATGAAATGCGCGGACTGGAATGGGGACGACTTTATGAGAAGTATCATCAAAAGGATTATGACCCTAAAAAAGTATCGGAAGAAGTGCAAAGACTTTATGCTGATCCTTATGTAAAAAACCGTAGAGGTATTTTTGAATATATTCTCGGTGGTTTAGGTGACTCACAATTACTGGATTTACGTGTTTTTGACGAAGCAACCAAGAGATCGGCTTATGTGGTGCAAACAGAAGCTGCAAAAAATAAAGGTGAATCAAATTGTCCGCTATGCGCTCTTGGTCATGATGCAAACAAGACTAAGATTTGGGAATTGGGCGAAATGGATGCCGACCATGTAGCAGCCTGGAGCAAAGGTGGTGCTACTTCTATTGAGAATTGCCAAATGCTTTGCATAACCCACAATCGAGCAAAAGGAAATCGTTAGAAAATCAGTTTTACAGTATACGGCTATTCCTATGCCATCGAGTTTTTTATGAGATCCATCAAATAGGGCAACGAAATGGAAATTAAATATTGCATAAAGTTTTGGAATAATTTAGAGTTAATATATGGCTGAAAGACACACTCACAAAAAAAAGGAAAAGAAAAAACCAAAACAGAAGAAATAACCTCTTTGTATTTTTTGACAGCAAGAAGCTAATATTGTTTTGTAATTTAACCTGATATAATTTCCAAATATGGTCGAACAATTAAATTCCGAAAGAAGTCTCAAAAGCCAGCCAAGACATATAAAAATGGTTTTAAAGGGTTCTCCTGAAGCTTTTTTAAGATTACAGGCTCTTCTAATGGATGCAAGACAAACCGGAAGTGAAGGCTTACAACTCGGAGATTTTACAATAGTTGAAATGCGTAGAGTTTGCGATCCTCAAAATTCTTCTATCCACCAGAGGCAACAAATTTTTTGATATAATTGCTATATGGCAAATGAATTGTTTGAAAAAGTTGTAGCACTTGCGAAAAGACGCGGTTTTGCGTATCCGTCTTCTGAAATCTACGGCGGTCTTGCCAATACTTGGGATTTTGGCCCCATGGGAACTTTGCTCAAAAACAATATTCGTGATTCCTGGTGGAATAAATTTGTTCTCTCACGCGACGATATGGTGGGAATTGATGCTTCTATATTTTTAAATCCAAAAGTCTGGGAAGCTTCCGGTCATGTCTCCTCATTTACGGACGCACTAATTGATTGCAAAAATTGTCGCTTCCGAACACGTGCGGATCACTTGATTGAGGACAATGTAAAAGATATCAAAGTCGAGGGTTTGCCTGTTGAAGAACTTACTAAAATAATAAAAGAAAATAAAATTAAATGTCCAAAATGCGGAAAGATAGACTGGACAGAGGTCAGGAAGTTTAATTTATTATTTGAAACATCTATTGGAATAATTGAGGAAGGAAAAGAAAAAGTTTATCTCAGAGGTGAAATTGCGCAGGGTATTTTTGTAAATTTTAGAAATGTTTTGGATACAACTCGTGTCCGCGTACCATTTGGCATTGCCCAGCAGGGAAAAGCTTTCAGAAATGAGATAACTTTGGGCCAATTTGTGCACAGGACTTTGGAATTTGACTTAATGGAATTTGAATATTTCATAAACCCCAAAGATTGGGAGAAAATTTATGAGTCCTGGAAAAAAGAAATGTGGGATTGGGCGCATGAATTAGGTTTGAATACCGAAAACTTGAGGTGGCGCGAGCATGAAGAATTTGAGCGCTCTCATTATTCAAAAAGAACTATGGATATTGAATACAAATATCCTTTCGGTTTCAAGGAAATGTTTGGACTTGCCTACAGAACGGATTTTGACTTAAAAAACCATACGGAAAAATCAGGACGGGATTTGTCCTACACGGATCCTGTGACTGGCGAAAAATATATTCCTCACGTAATTGAGCCGACATTCGGTCTATCGCGTTTGGTCGGTGTAGTATTGTTTGATTCCTATACTGAGCAGGATGGAAGGATATATTTAAAACTTGATCCAAAACTTGCGCCCTATAAAGCTGCAGTATTTCCTTTGCTTGCCAATAAAGAAGAATTGGTTTCGAAGGCAAGGGAAGTTTATGAAAATTTAAGAAAAAAGCACTTAATAGCTTGGGATGATAGGGGAAATATAGGGAAAAGATATGCTTCGCAAGATGAAATTGGAACGCCATTTTGTATAACAATTGATTTTGATAGCTTAAAAGATAATGCAGTTACAGTTCGCGATCGCGATACGGCAAAACAAGAAAGAATAGCTATTGATAAACTTGTAGAATACCTAAAAGATAAGCTTCGATAATTTTCCTCATTGAGCTGTTTTGTTATATTGATTTGCAACGTTAAAAAGAATACTATATCTAGTACTTAGAAGTTATCCTAACACTAAATGTTACGACTTGAGGCAGCAAGCCTATTCCCCGAATTTGAAGAAAAACCTCGCGAGTATTGCGCAGTATTTGGTGTTACCAGTTTTACGGGTAGAGATGTTGCCCATGAAGCAGTTTTAGGTCTTTATGCCCAGCAAAATCGAGGCCAGGGAGGAACCGGAATTGCGACTTTTAATAGTTACGGAGGAGATTTTAAGCATTATAGAGGAAAAGGTTTGGTTTCAGATGTTTTTCCCAAAGACTCAATAGAAGATTATGGATTGAACGGTAATACTGTCATAGGCCACAATAGGTATTCAACTTCTGGAAGTAAAGAAAAATCAAATCACAAGGACGAAGTAAGATGTCTCCAGCCTTATGTTGTTTCTTATAAAGGAAGGTCAATAGCTATTGCTCATAACGGGAATATCCCCCAAGCCAATCTTGAAGAGCTAAAAGAAGGGCTTCCTTTGGAAGTACCCTACGAGTCAGACACAGACAGTGAGGTTCTTGCCTGGAGAATAATCCATGCTCAAGGGAGTTCTTGGAAGGAAAAGATAGCAAGAGGTCTTTCAGGTGTGAAGGGCGCTTATTCACTTGTTGTCGCAACAGACGAAGGGGATTTGTTTGGAATAAAAGATCCTTTGGGAGTAAGACCTTTGGCGTTTGCAAAAACATTTGATGGTGCAGCGATTGCATCAGAAACACAAGGTTTTGAGCATTTGAAAGGCGTTCATGATGTCGGGGAGATAAAAAACGGAGAAATGGTACACATAAAACCAAATGGGGAAGTTGAGTTTTCAAGAGTTTTCCCTGAGACAAAGCCTGCAAGATGTGTGGTAGAGTCCTTATACTTTAAACATCCCAACTCTATGGAAGGCCAATACGAAGTATCAGAGGTAAGATATAGGTCTGGCCAAGAGGCGGCCAGAGAATTTCCTCTACCTTCCGACTATATGTTTATAGGTATTCCTGATTCTGGGCAGGATTTTATGTGCGGGTATGCCGAGGCTCTTGGGGCAATCGCAAGGAACACAGCAATAAGAAAAGACAGATACAGAGGAGGTATTAGAAGTTTTATAGAAGACACTCCGGCAGCCAGAGATGCCACACTGGAACTTAAGTTTACGGTTTCCAGAGCGGTTAGAGACAAAATAGTTGTTTTGGGGGATGATTCATTAATCAGAGGAAAGACAACAGAAAAACTGATAGCAAAAGTCAGGGCAAAAGGAGCAAAGGAAGTACATGTTGTTTTAGGTTCTCCTAAGTTTGTAGAGACATGCGATCTTGGAGTAGATATAGCAAGTCATAATGAACTGAAAGCTTTAAAAAACGGCGGGGGAATTCCGGGAATTAAAACTGACCAGCAAATAGCTGATGAAATTGGTGCAGATAGTGTTCATTTCTTGAGTCTGGAAGGATTGAAGAAGGCTATTGGAGGAGAAGCGGATGAATTTTGTGCCAACTGCATGACACGCTCGCATCCAATAAGAAGATTGGGAAGCCTGGCAGGAGAAATTTATACCCCTATTGACCTTGTTGAGGGAGAGGAGTTGACATTGCGTAAACTTTCTGCATAAATAAAATTATGGAACTTATTAAGAAGAATAAGGTTTTGTTTATCGTCCTCGCAGTTGTTCTTGTTCTTGCAGCAGGTGGCTTGTATTTCATTACAGCCGGAGCCAAGAAACAGGCTCAAGCCCCGACAACCGAGGAAAAACAGGTTAAAAGCGTAAATCCCGACGAAATAGGCTTGAAATTGAGCCTCAGGCAGGATAAAAAGGCGGTCGTTATGGAAATAACCAAGCTTGAAGGCATAAAATCGGTTGAGTACGAGGTTTCCTATGATGCTCAGGTTACAGAGGAGGGGCAGACCAATAATGTTCCAAGAGGAGCGGTTGGAAGCCCCATTCAGATAAAAAGCGGCGATACTTCAATAAAGCGTGAAATTACACTTGGAACATGCTCTGCAAACGTTTGTAAGTACGATAAAGTTACGAGCTCTATTAAATTCGTCATTAAAGTTACCTATAAAAATGGCGACCTCGGAAGTGTAGAAAAAGAACTAGCACTCTAATCAAATAGTGAATAGTTAAGTTCCCCTCTTGTCCTCTTTTATTACTTATTTCTAATCCCTAATCCCTAGGCTATTCTTACTGTTTTCATACCAATTCACCACTTGACTTTTCACGAAAATGGGTTCAAAATGGTATAAAGTGGGAAAAAGTGGGACACATCGTTTCACGAAAAGAAAGGAGAGCCGCTTTCGCTAATAAGCTTAAGCGAGCAAAGGCAGGACCATGTTAATAGGACAATATGAAAGCAAAATTGATGAAAAAGGAAGAACAGCATTACCAAAAAGATTCAGGGAAATATTGGGAGAAAAAATAATTGTAACTTTAGGATATGAAAACTCACTCATCATTGTATCGGAAGAAAATTGGAACCAACTACTCCAAGGTACAGAAGGCCGTCCATTCATCGAATATGAAACCCGTGAAACTCAGCGTTTCCTCCTTGGAGGAGCAAGCCCGGTTGAACTTGATAGTAAGGGAAGGTTTATCTTGCCTTCGTATTTGCGCGAATTTGGAAAGATTAAAGACGAGATTGTATTC
>JAKAHW010000145.1 GCA_021825285.1 bacterium | reverse complement strand
AGCGTTCATCCTGAGCCAGGATCAAACTCTCAAAAAAAATTGAATTCGAATTTTTTTAAGGAAAATTCGAAAAATCCTACCACTTCCTGATCGAGAAATTCGCCTATCGGCAAACTTCTAAATTTGAAGTATAAATCAAAAACGCCTCACACGTTTTGATTTGAAAATCCTGATACAAATGTCAAAGTGCTATTAAAGAGCAAAAAGCCCGCCATAAGCGGGTTAAATTCCCAAAGTGCTTATTGGCGAAATCTTTTTACATACCAGTAATCATTATAGCTATTTTGAATTGTTTGTCAACCCTTTAATTTCGCAATGCTCAAGTAGATTTGCCGTCAATCAGAAATTCTTAAAATTGTGTCAGAAGTTATTAAGCATCAAATTCTCGAAGATCTCTAGCAGTAATCCCGTAATCAAAAAAACCCTGCGGATCCATATCCGCTTCATGTTCTTGCAGTTCCTTGAAAGATACAACTAAATCGCTATCAATAAATGCGGCGTCTTCAGTTACAACAGCTTCTCCTGCAACCCTGCGAGATTCTTCAACAAGGTATGGGTCGAAATCGACAGCTTCATCTTCAAGCGGTGCCTCATTCAACCAGTCAGAAGACCAAACCACTTTACCCTCGCCTGAAATTTCAGGCTGAGAATCTTCTCTTTCCGCATAGTCAGGCCCAAAACTCTCATTTAAAATATCTATAGCAGCAGCTTCTCTCATTGCCCTTTTTTGATGTCTATCGTGCGCTTCCCATTCGTCGTCGGTTTTGGGATCGTGCCTACCAGGGTTATCATCGTTGATTGAACCATGTTTCACTCTTGGAGCAGCAACGATTTCGCCTCCATGCGCTCTTCGACTCCTGAAATTTGGAGTTAAACTTAATGCTCTTTGGTGATGTACGGATATTGCAGGTTGCTCAGGCGCAGGCTCAACAGCTTCCTCCGCAGCTGCAGGTGGAGCAAAGCTTAATTCAAAAGCATCCGGTCTTCTTACTGTTTTATCTTCATCGACTCCCGCTGAAAAGTCAACTACCATGACTTCACGAATTACTTGAGGAATTTCTACTCCTTCCCACCCATCAGCAATTTGCTGTCTTTCAGAAACTTCCGGTCTTGGAGAAGGTGGCTTAACAAATGTTCTTTCGCCGCTTGCCCTCTTCATATGGATTTCACCTTTATGCGAACCAAGGTGTCTGGGTAGACGGTGTTGTCTCCCCGGCTCCAACCCAAGTACAGTCGCTCTGTCTGTATGACTGCTTGGTCTTCTTGTAATCCTACTGCCAATTTCAGCAAATTGACTCGTTCCCCTATATCTTTCTACATCTGTAGCCATAAAAATAAATTCTAGCTTTGTTATAACATCAAGCTAATGCTTTGTCAAGATTTTTCTAAAATAAGTAGTGTCCAAGGAAAAGGATATTTTCTTGCAATAATTTTAAACTTAGTTCCGGCATTTTCTTTGATAAATTTTTCAAACCCTAAAAAACTCCAGTGATTAATATGTCCGATATCTTTGCCCCACTGGGTAAAGTTTGAAAGCAAAAAAAGCGGCTCGTTTGGGACAGATAATAATACAAATTTTTTGGAAATTCTTAAAACTTCTTTTAAAGCTTTTTGGGGATCTTCCAAATGCTCCAAAACCTCTGTGCAGATAACCAAATCGAAGCTATTGTCCTTATACTTAGAGTCATAAATGCTTCCCTGTTTTAAATCAAGATAAGGATGAAGTTTCTTCCCTATTTCAATCGCATCTTTGGAATAATCAATTCCCTCCCACGAAGTACCGATATCTTCCTTTTTTAGCTTATTGAGAATGAATCCTTCTCCGCAGCCAACGTCCAAAACACTTTTTATGTCTAGTTTTTTTAATTCTTTTAAAAACGTCTGATAATAAATATTTAAAAATATTGTTTTAAGAGGATTTTTACTGGTGTGTTTTTTATAGTTATCGGTTTGCTTCATCTTTATTAGAATTTATATTATACGACTAAACATAATTTTTCTGCTGGAAACAAAAACTAGACTTTCGTAACTATAATAGTATCCTGTTGTTGTCCCTCTTCATGTGCTAGGGAAAAACCGCGAACACTTGGCCTAAGACTTGCAAGAACTTCCAAAACATCTCCTCTTGAAAATAAATGACAATAATCATCCTCTGTTACTCTTCCGGGAACTAAATAATTAAAAGCCACACCTACCCTCGCCAAAGCCCACATTTTTCTTACCATTTTACTCATGTATTCTCCATTTCCCGAAGGAATTCTTGCCGTCATTGCGCCCGAGCAAAAAATAAAATCAAACCGTTCATCTTTCGATTTTGTCAAAAGGTCTTGGATATGAAAAAAACTGAAGGGATATTTTTTTCTGGCCAATAAAACCGCGTCCTTCCTTACATCTATGCCTTCGTATGATCTTACTCCCCTCTCCTCTAGGTATGGCGCCATTTCCCCTGTTCCGCAGCCAACGTCCAAACATCTTGAACCGACAAGTGAAACTCCTGAGACTCCCTCTATTTTTACTAACTGCTCAAAATTTGCCCGCTGAAAACCAGAAGACGGCCACCCATCAGGATTGCCCCTTACTAACCAAGATCTATATCTGTCGTAAGCATTTGCGTTTGCTATTAGGTCCTCTAAAGTTAATCTTTCAAGCATAATGCAAAGTTGTTTACTTTTCTAAAGCGTGATAAGAAACTATACCAAGTGAAATTATAACGTTTAATGACGTATTGACTCCAAACATTGGAAT
>JAKAHW010000015.1 GCA_021825285.1 bacterium | reverse complement strand
TTTATGCCTATGTCTTTCCGCTAAGATTGGAGTGTGACATAAACAGTCTTAGTTAAGCAAATGCGAACGCACCTGCGTAAGTTGGACGACTGACATTACTATCAGCATTTATTTTTGATACCGTTTTAACGACTTTGATATCAGTTGTCGGCTTGCAGTTTTAAAAGAGCTATTCTTGTCGATGCAATGCATCCCCGGAAACCTCGGGGTAAACCCCAAGTCATATGGTATTATACCAAATTAGCCTTAATTTTGCAATCCTGTAGTAATTCAGGTTTCTCTTGCGAAGGTTACGGCAATCACTTTTCCGGCTCCGTTTTTTTTAAGAATATGAGCACATTCACGAAGGGTTGAGTAGGTGGTTGCCACATCGTCTACCAGGATAATATCGTTGTTTTCAAACCTATTTTTAATATTGTGCGATACGACAAATGCTCCTTTTATATTATGAGCCCTTTCAGTTTTTCCAAGCTTATATTGTGGGCTCGTTTTCTTAACTCTGGTAAGCAAATTCGAGTAGGGCCTTCCCAGTTTTTCAGCCACATTTTTAGCCAGAAGCTCCGCATGGTTGTATCCTCTTTGGCGAAGTTTTGAAGGATGAATAGGCACAGATGTAAACAAACTGGCTTTTATATATCTTTCTATTGATTCGTTTTGAATTAGCCCTTCATACATAATTTCTCCCATTACTTTTTCAAGGCTTGAAAGATATGGCGCGTATTTGAATTGGTAAAGAAGTTTTTTCACAACACCTTTATAAGAAACTACGGGAATTACCGCATCAATTGTTAGCTTTTTCTTACATCCCGGGTGAGTAAAACCATCAATTGACGGACGAAGACAAACACAACAAGAGTATATGTTATTGTATGAAATTAGTGAAAAACAATTATCGCAAAGAAAATTTCCGATTTTACGACAATTTACGCATTTTTTCGGGAAAAATAGATCTAAAAACGCTTCAAACATACATAAATAGTTGCATAATTAGGCGTTTTTTTCAATTTTAAAGAGGCAATAAAATAACTATAGGCCAGATGTTTTCACGGAAGACTTTTCACGAATTGGCGGACTCCAACCGCATTTGCTACATTTTTTAATCTCCCCTGCTCTAATTAACCACGCCTCTTTTTCATTTGGCTCCCATTTGCATTTTTGGCAAATAATTTTGTAGCAATCTACGCAATTTTTATCCATTAATCACAAGTCTCCTGGCCGGATTCTGCCGAAAACTGTTCTTTAGTAATTTTACAGCTTGGACAAGAATCACCCACAGGACCATCTGCCTGGACACCACATTTTGGGCACTTAAACCACTCCTGCTCCCAGGGCGTTGAAGCAAGCCTTGGGGTGACAGAGTCAACAATTGTTAAGAACTTCTTTCCTCCCCCATTGCATCCCGGCAAAGACCTTATTTCGGCAAGTATTTTCCCAAAAGTAGCATAATTAATTGTATTTGGAACAATTTTTTGATATTTATCTTCCTTTGCATCTTTTCCTCTTATTTTTTGAGCAAGCTTTAAGACTGTTAATCCTAGTGCTGCCTCAACCTCTTCCCTTTTTATGCTTCCTCCCAAAACTTCATCCTAATATAATCCTTAAGATTATCTGTTAGACTCTTTGTTGTTTCATCCAAAGTCCAAAGGTGCTCGGGGTTTTTTAAACTTTCATAAATTTGACTAAACTCCTTATTTTTATAAGCAACATCTGACCCTTTTACGTACTTTATTACGCCTACCACGTCCTCTATTTCCCAATTTTTCCCGTTTTTTCTTGCATCAAGAAATATAGGATTTGAAACAATATTAACAATTTTTTCTCGTTCGGTTTCTCCCCTTAATTTCTCCTCATCAACTCCCAAAGCAATTAAAAGTCGCTTGTTTTCTTCCAAAGTCATATCTGTTCTAACTGTGAAACCTCTCACTCGCCCATCTTTTTGAACCTGCCAAATATAAGTCTGGGAATCTTCGTAATTAATTCCATTAAAACCGCTCCACCCTTCAGGCGAGGACATAACAGCAACAGATCCGGGAGAAGCTTGAAGAAGAAATTTTTCTACATTTATTAATGAGTTTTTAACAGAGCCATGCCTTTCTTGTTCAGTAGTCGTATCTACCAATAATTTGTCGTTATAAAGAGGACAAACAATTCTTTCTTGCCCATCTACTACCTTTTTATCCAAAACAATTGGAAAAAGCAGTCCCTCGCAAAGGTATTCTGTTTTAAAACCTTGAATATCCTGCTCTATTTTTTGAAATGCACCTTCATATACATCATTGAACCTTCTTCCTTCGCGTAAACCCGTCTTGAGATCATTTGATAATTGATTTACCTGAAGCGGAACATTAAAACCTGTTCCTTCAAGCTTATAAAATTTATCAAAAGAACCTACCGCTCTTGGCACTTCGGAATATAAAGGGTTGAAGCCATTTTGAATCTCAATTCTTGGCGATTCTACTGTTGTATTCATCTTTTCCAAACAAAATCTTTTCTTTTCTCTAAATGGTTTAAAAAACGCGCTGCTGTAAACAGAAAGTCTGATAAACGGTTAATATATTTAATAGCCTCCGGCTCTAGCTCTTCTTTCCTTGATAAAGAAACGAGTTTTCTCTCCGCGCGCCTGGCTATTGTTCTTGCCAGATGCAGTTGAGCTCCACCCTTTCCACCTCCTGGCAGAATAAAATTTTTTAACTTTGGCATTTTCACGGTCATCTCATCAATTTTTTTTTCTAAAACTTTTGTTTTTTCCTCAAGATTCGCCTCATTTACCAAGGAGGTATTCCCGGCAAGGTAGGAACCTATATAAAATAATGTGCTTTGAATTTCTAAAAGCAGCTTTATTATCTTTTTGTTTTTTATAAATGAAATTGAGACACCGATAGAAGCGTTTAATTCATCTATTGTTCCGTAGGCATCAGTCCTCAAGCTGTCTTTATAAATCCTTTCCCCTGTAAATAAAGATGTTTTACCCCTGTCTCCTGTTTTTGTATAAATAGCCATATTTTTTCTCAAAAAAAACCTCTCGTTGCCGAGAGGTACAAAATTGGCCTGCTCGGGCTCCCCGCCTTAGACGGGGACAATATATATTTGTTTTCTGGATTTAACAGTACCGGCAGTTCCGCCGACTTTCACGGCGATTTCCAAATATATACTTAAAATCGAAAACTAATCTCCAAAAGCGCTAGTATTCACTTCATTCATGCGCCTGGATTCTTCCAAATTAACACTCGGAATAACCACAGGCGTAGCACTTTTTACATCCTTCTTCGTGGGCAAGGCTTGCTCCTCCGCAAGAGGGGCACAAATCAAACATTGCAGACGTCGAAGGCTCAGAGGAAGAAATGCTTAATTGCTCAAGAACTACCTTGTCTTGTTGTGCTGAAGAAACAGAATCAGCAACAACATGACCATTTGTCATGGTAGAGTGTCCGTTTGTCAAACCATTTGTTTTCCCATTTGGCGCTCCCTGTACAACCCCATTTTTATGAAGATCCTTCACTACTCCGTTTACGGCAAACTCAAATTCTTCAGCCAGTACCTTTGCGACTGCATCTGGAACGGAACGCACCCGATTTTCTCCAAATCCGACAGTCCTCATTCCTCCGATTCCGGAAAGCTGGGCGACAATTTGCCTAATTCTTTCACGGGATTCAACCGGACTTTGAAGACGAAGAATCAAAGAGATCATTCTTCCTAAAGCATCCGTCATAGCAGCTACATCTGACCCTGATTTTCCAATCGTAACAAACGCTTCAAAAGGATTTCCCTGATCATCCTTATTAAGAGTTATAAATGCATCTCCCAAAGGAGTCTGTGTCTTGTAGGTAAGGCCAAACATCACTGTCGGGCGCTTGCTTATTGCATGAGCCGGTTTTGGAACTTCGGCTTTTTCCTCTTTTTTCGGCTCGGTTCTTTCTAAAACTCCTTGTCGGGAACCTTCCCTCATATATGCAATTCCTTTACAACCAAGCTTATAAGCGAGAGTATAAAGTCTTTTTACATCCTCAACCGTATGGGTTTTTGGAGCATTAACTGTCTTTGAAATGGAAGCATCAACGTATTTTTGGATTAGTCCCTGGACAGTCACATGATCTTCAGGAGAAAGATCGTTTGCTGAAACAAAATAATCAGGTCTTGTTAATTTTCCGGAAGCAACCTCCGCTTCATGTTTTTTAAACCATTGCTCATAAAGATAGTGTCTTATAACGTGCTCTCCAATTCTGTCTCGACGGGTAAACTCGAATTCGTAAACCGGTTCAATTCCTGAAGTTGTATTTGCCATTAAGGAAGTCGAGCCTGTCGGCGCCTGCATCAAAATTACCGAATTCCTGATTCCGAATTTTTTAATATCTTCCTGGATATCTTTTGGAAGTGCTTCTATGAATTTTCCTTTTGGAAAAAGTTCAGGATCAAATTTTTTAAATGAACCTTTCTCACGAGCTACCTGCACCGATGCTCGATAAGCTTCGTCTCTTATGGTTTTGTAGACTTTTTCGATAAATTTCAAAGATGCCGAAGACCCATATCTCATGTGAAGTTTGATAAGAGCATCCCCAAGTCCCATTGTTCCAAGTCCAATTCTTCTCTCTCCTTCGTATTGAGTCTCCCTAATCCCTTCAAAAACGTAAGGATCCATCTCAACAACATTATCCTGAAACCGTACTGCCGCACGAACAACCTTTTTTAAACTATTAAAATCAAAAGTGCCTTTTCTATCTATATCGCCGCCTTTGACTAATGCCGATAGATTAATTGACCCCAGGTTGCATACTCCCCATGCAGGAAGACCTTCCTCTCCGCAAGGATTTACGCAATTAATCCTGTTCCAATACCAGTTGTTGTGCCATTTGTTGTAGCGCTCCATAAAAACAACTCCGGGCTCGGCAGACTTCCAAGCGGCTTCTGCAATTAAATCCCAAAGAGCTCTTGCGCGAACTCGTTTTTGAACTATTACTTTTTTGCCCAATTCCTTCCAGCGATATATGTCTCCGTCCCAAACCGTGTCGTATTCAGGGTCTTTTTTATCAGGAAAAATTAATTCCCAATCTCCATCTTTCTCAACTGCTTCCATAAAGGAATCGGAGACACAAACCGATAAATTGGCTCCGTTAATACGGGATAAGTCTTGCTTAACGGTTATAAATTCTTCAATATCCGGATGCCAATCCCAAAGCATAAGCATTAATGCGCCGCGTCTTGTTCCGCCTTGTTGAATTATGTCTTTTGTTGCAACTGAAAACAGCTCAGCCCAATTACATGGGCCCGAAGAAAAACCATTTACCTTCTCTACCCGATTCCCACGAGGCCTTAATGAGGAAAGGTTAATGCCTACTCCTCCACCTCGAGCCATAATCTCAACCATCTGTTTTAAAGTATCAAGAATTCCTTCCCGGGAATCTTTGGGACTTGGGATGACAAAGCAATTATAATAGGTAACGGCAAACCCAGTTCCTGCGCCTGCTAAAATTCTTCCTCCCGGAACGTATTTAAATCCGGTCAAAGAGTTGTAGAATTCTTTCTCCCATTTCTTTTGATCTTCTTTTTTTTCAAGTTGCGCTACAGCCTTCGCAACCCTTTTCCACATTTGCTCGGGGTTTTTTTCTACGGGGGTACCTTTTTTATCTTTTAAAGAATATCTATCTAAAAATACTTTCTCGGAAAGTCCTGTAATTTTCATATTTTAAAATAAATTCTAAAGTTTTTAACTAATTAATAAGCCTCTTTAGCTCTTTTTCAAAATCTTCAACGTCCACAAACCTCTTAAACACACTTGCGAATCTTATGTAGGCTACTTTGTCGGCTTTTTTTAGCCTGACCGCTGTCATTTGCCCAATCTTTTTTCCCTCAATTTCGACCGAATCTCCTGTCATAAGCTCCCGCTCAATGTCGTCTACTATATTATTTATTTCTTCAAGCGAAACTTTTGTCTTCTCGCAAGCTTTTATTATTCCGCTTCTTAATTTCTCGCGGGAAAATTGCTCACGCCTTCCGTCATTTTTCTTTACTATTAATGTAATATTTTCTATTCTTTCGTACGTCGTAAAGCGTTTTCCGCAAGAACTGCAGGTCCTTCTTCTTCTTATATTTGTGCCTTCCTCTGCTACCCTTGTCTCAACAACCTCTGTTTCTGAACTTTTACAATATGGACACTGCATAAATTTAAGGTGCTCACTATATCTAGTGCCAAAATAAATAGTAAAGCACTATATCTGTATAGTCAACTACTAACAAATGTATCAAAATATCCCAATGTCTTTTTTAGCTTCAACTTTTAAAAAGTAACAAAAAAACCAAAACAAGGTCTCCGGCAACTAACCCAAATGGTTACAATTCTTATTCAAAAAATGGGAAATACACTTATTTGAGGACAGAATCTCTTACTAATTTTTCGTACGCACCTAACCTTCTCTTCTCTTCATCCAACTGGTTTTTGTATTGTGAATCCAATTTTGTCGTTATAGTCTTTAAAACATCTTCATGTTTTCTCAATGCTGACGGTAAATTTGCTTTTAAAGAGTCAATATTTTTACCCATTTCTTTGGCTTTTAGAGTTGAGTCAATTGCTTGCTTAAAATAGTTGTTGCTTTTAGAAAAGGTCGTTACGGCCAATGCGTCTTTTCCTTTATTTGCCAACGCAAGGGAAGCGGCAAGTCTTTTATCGGATGTTAAAAGTTCAAATTCAGCTCTTTTAAATTGGTCGTTAATTAAAATGCTTATGATTTTATCTCTTAAAGTTTTAATAAAGTAAAGGGGGCTATCCGGCAAAATTCCGGGGTACGGCAATTCATAATTTATTTCGGTGGGTGTGGAACTTTGTGTAGCGATTTCTGCAGAAACAAAATTTGCTCTGATAAAAAATAGGGCAAAAAGGATTACCGAAAAAGTAATTAATTTTTTCTTCATTTTGCTGAACTAAATGATACTCTTTCGAAAGTTTCTTGTCAATGAATTACTTAAAACGACTCAGTTGACATTTAAACCTTACTTACCTCATACTAAAATTAGTAATCATGAAAGCAAGATTCCTTTTGCTATTATTTTTTGTAGCTTCATTTGGTTTTTTATTTAAAACTTCGGTTTTTGCCCAAACAACAAACTATCCGTTAAAAACGAATGCGGATGTACCCCGTGACTTCCATACTTATTCGCAGGGAGTTCTCATAGAGATTTTATCTGCACTCTCATGTCAAGCAGCAGGAATCGACCCCATAAATCCAAAAAATAAATGCCTTGGGGTTGACATTAAAACAGGTAAAATTGGATACGTCGAGGGCAACCATGGACTAATAGGAATAATGGGAGACATGATAGGGATGACTTTTAAGGTTCCTGTCTCAAGCGGTCAGTATTTTTCTGATTTGGCAAATAATTTTGGTGTAGCAAAAAAAAGCTATGCAAAAACACTGGATGGATCCGAAGATCGGGGGACAACAAGCCGTCCAGACCCAAACGCAAGTATCGGAACCGGTATAGGATTTGATGGTTTAGCTCCAATACTTGAGTTATGGAAGGTTTTTAGAAACGTGGTATATCTTTTCTTTGTTTTTGTTTTTGTCGTAATCGGGCTTGGAATAATGTTCCGGATAAAAATAGACCCCAGAACTGTTATGACTATCCAAAACCAAATCCCTAAAATAATTATTGCGCTTGTGTTGGTCACTTTTTCTTATGCAATTGCCGGATTTTTAATAGACATGATGTATGTAATGCTTTACCTTATATACAATTTGTTTACCACTCCTACTCTTCACGTTGATGTTTCAGGACTTAACCCAAACACTATTCAGGGAGCAAACCCTATTAGCACAGTAGGGTTTTTAGGAGGGGCAGGAATCGCAAAAGATGCTTCCGTAGGGATAGGTTCAGTCATCGCAAACCTATTTAACATCGGAATTTATGGAAGAATTATTGGCGCCCTGGGAGGGATGCTTTTTGGTGCAGTTGCAGGCATAATTGTTCCAGGAGTAGGAAATGTAGTTGGAGGAATTGTTGGAGGAGTCGCAGGAGGACTTTTTGGATTCGGAGTTGATAAAATGCTAGGAATTGTTGGAGGAATTGTCGCATTCTTTATAATTATCGCGGCTATGCTTACGGCCCTTTTCAGGCTTTGGTTTCAGCTGATTAAAGCCTACATTTTTATTCTTATTAATACGGTTATTGCTCCCTTTTGGATAGCAGGAGGGCTAATTCCGGGCTCAACCAGAAACTTCGGAATGTGGATGAGAGACATGGTAGGGAATTTATCGGCTTTTCCGGCGACGCTTTTTATGTTTTTGATTGGAAGAATTTTTATTGAAAAATTCGGTACTAAAGGGACAGGCGGTCAATTTACCCCCCCATTTGTCGGAAATCCCGGAGACCACGATAATTTTGGCGCTTTAATAGGTCTTGGCATTATACTGTTGACTCCTCAAGTCGTAACTATGGTAAGAGCAGCAATAAAAGCTCCCGAAGGAAAGTATTCAAGTGCTGTAGGAGCAACCCTTAAGATGGGGACAGGAATGAACCAACAATTATTTACTCCTATGGGTAGAGGTCTGATGGGTAGAAAAAATCCGTTTACAGGAAAACGTGAAGGAGGAGTCATACGAAATACCGCAAAACTGGCTGCACAAAATTTCTACAGAAGCAGAACCCAACCCCAACCAGGAGCAACACCTGGACCTGTCGGAAGAGGACTTAGGGCTGTTGGAAGTCGCGTGAACTGGCTCAGAGAAAGGGCAAGAACCCCCGAACAGACTGCACAAGCCGAAAGACAAAGACAAGAAGCAGAAAGAAGGCAAAGAGTTGAACAGGCTAGAGCTCAAAACCAACGAGCACAAGAAGCAAACGAAGCAGCTCAACTTGGTCAACCAGTTCCTCCTGAAGAAACCAGAACTTAACTTTTAAAAGTATTGGAGAAAAGCGCCCACAATGCCTGGAAGAATCCTGGAGCCGACCCTTCTAATATTGCCATGCCTGCATCAGTTCCTGCCATTTTCCAAAAACTTACTCCTGCTTTTTTTCTTATCCACTGTATCTCCTCAGGTGAAAAAAACCTTTTCCCTGGCCTGACTGTCTCAAACCCTTCTTCTGATCCTTGAATATCAGCATCCATTTGCTCAAGTATGGCTATAAAATTTTCTGTCTCTTCAAATGTCATCCTCTTTCTCATTGTTCCCCTTTTTCTTCCTTCTTTAATTTCCGCCGCAAGCCTTACTTTTGCCGCTTCCCTCCAAAAATATGCTCTTCCGGGTCCCCTAAATGCATATTCTATTGTTTCAGGATTCTGGTATTCTCCTTTTTTTACAGTTTCTTGATATACCCTTAGATTGTCTGGATTATTTACAAGGCTTTCGTCTTGAATCTTTTGGTAAGCTCCGTTTTCCCCCTCATATTTATTACCATTTAATCTTTTTTTTGCTTCATAAAACTCTGAAACAAAATCATCTTTTGGCTTTAACATTTCGCTATATTTAAAATCTACCCATTCCCCATTGAGATAATATCTCATGTCGTTAAACATCATTTTCCCAAACATTCTTCTTGCCAAAGGTTGTGATTTCCAAACCATTCTTGTCCTTATCCTTCCATCTGCATCCTTGTATTTTTCTTCTTCAAAAACGGGAACTTCCTCTGTAAGGTCTGTTCCGGGCCAAGTAGCATAAGCATATCTCATTGGTTTTAAAAACCCTTCTTTATAAAGCTCGTCAAATTTTTCAGGATCGGTATGAACAAATCCCGTACTATCAGTAAAAACTATTTCGTTAAGCTTTAGTGCTTTTGACCCAACAAAAGAATGAAAAGTTTGGAAGGTCCTGCTTATGTGATTTGCGTAAAACTGGGTCATTGTGTTTTCTCCGAAAAGCAAGCTGTCAGATGGATGGCTAAAGTCAACATTACCCCCTTGCCCTCCCTGAATCCATTCAAGAATGCTTTTTTTATTAACATCTGTCACTCCTGTGAAAAAATCTACTCCTAGTCTTTTAAATTGAAACATTGTGTATCTGTTTCCAAAAGCTCCTCCGCGCCTGTCTGAGGATTGATGCTGAAGATAATAACCCGTATTTAAAACTTTAGACCAGGCGTCAAAACCAACAGAATTCGTATCATTTAGGGATGATATGCCTGTCCACCTGGTCATTGTGTAAGCAAAATTCTCTGCATACTTGGCGTCATTATAAGAAATTCCAAACCTTTCCATTATGGAAAGTCTTATTCTCTCCCTGATCTCTTCCACTTGTTGAATATTTACCATTGCGCTGTCAAAAAGATTTGACGTCCTGACAAAATCTTCTTTATTGCTTTGTGAATCCAATAATTTCCCGTCTCCTCCAAAATGTCTTTTTATATAATTTGGGTTTTTATTAAATTCTTCTTCAGCTTTTTCTCTTGTCCACCCATCTTCATCCATATGCCCTTTAATGAATTGCTCTTTAAATTTATTAAAGTCTAAAAATGCTAAATCCCCACCTCTTTGGTCCTTGAAAATTTTATTAAGCATTTCGTAGTTTCCAAGATAATAATAAGAAAGAAGTGCCATTCGAAGACCTTGTCCGGTCCTGCTATTTTTTTCTGAAGGATCAAATGTTTCGCTAATATCTGCCATATTAAAAACTTTATTTAAGACATTCTTCTTTGTTGCCACATTTCCCATGTAAATCTTCTGAAGACTTTCAGGAAGTTTTTCGTCGCTTCCTTTCATATTTCTGTATTCAATATCAAAATTTCTGAAAGAGTTAAATGGCCAGGCTTCATAAATTAACTGCGTTCTTAAATCGGAAAGAACTTTTCCCGTATCTTTATCCCGGAAAAATGCGTCAACATAAATCATTTCCCCAAGGCTTACAGGCCTTAAAGATCCAAAGACTCCTACAACTTTAAACATATCCCCCGGATCGTCAGGATTGCTTTCGTGCCAATTGATCATTTTGTTTCTTGCCCATCTTATAAAATTATGCTGCTGGAACTCCAAATGAGGTTTCTCTCGTCCTTGAGCATCTCTTTTTACAACAACTTTAAACATAGGATACTTTCCTCCGGTTCGAAACTCAGACCCCTCATAAGCCATAATTTGGTAAGCGATTTCCTGGATTGATGCGGGGGCGCTAAATCCCATTTCCTGAACAACAGCACGTGCCATAACATCATTCCCTTCCGTATTTAAAATATCCTCAAGTCCTTTTCGAAATTGTGCCTCATCAGCCATCCCTAACAACTGGTCTAAATTTTCTTTTTCAAAAGGCTTTTCCCTGAAAGGCTCAAGCGATTTCAAAAAATTTCTTATCTCGCCTCCTTCACCTATTTCTTCTTTTAATTCTTCTATTGACTTAGTCCTTGCTTTGACGACGCAGTCTAAATATGTTTGCTCTAAAGCTGCCGACGACTTTCCCCCACCTCTGCCTCTTCTTCCTTGCTCACTTTCTTGTTTCTGCCTCATAGCCATTCCTTCATTTAGCAAACCGTTTATTATGCTTGCTTCCTGAGGAGTCATTCGCCCTCCTGTAACATTGTCCTGCGCCTGACTTCTAATTCTTTCTACAAAATTGTAATCAAACATGTTTGTTGTCCTTACCATCATTACGTCGTCAAAGAGCCTCTTTCCATCCGGAGTCGACATTCCATAGGATTCGGCGATCTGACTCCTTACTTGTTCTGTCATTTCATCCGGCTGCGGTCTTCCGGCTGCTTCTCTTGCGGGGAACCCAATTTCCGGCTCTTCTTCGTCTTCTCCAAAAATTCCCGCTCCTCCACCAATTGCGCTTCTACCCTTTTTTGTTAGATATGCTGCATTGTCAAGATTTTCTTCCGTAGGCTCATATTTACCTGTTCTAACCTTATCCAACCAATATCTTCTTGCTTTTTCTTGAACTTCCAAAGGAGCTTGGGTTTTTGGATCATTTTCCCTTTGCTTTGCTTTTTCCTCAGGAGTCAAAACCGATTCAAATTCTGAAATTAAAGGTTGGGCATCAGAAATTGAGAAAAGAAGAGTAATTAAATTTTTGCCTTGTAAAACAAATGGGGTTACGTCAACCCCTGCTTTTTTTAATTTCTTAATCCTTTCTAAGAGTTCTATTAATTCTTTTTTATCACCCTCAATTTGAATTATCCGAGCAGCTTCGGCGGCTTTCAGTAGCGCTTGACCTGGCTCCGGTGGTAATTGTCCTGCTTCTGCAAGTGCTTTTTGCGCTTGTTTTTCATCTTCTGTAATCTCTTTTCCTTTAAGTTTTCTTTCTGAATTGAATTTTTCCCAAGCTTTCATCGCCCTCTCAATTTCTTCAGGACGAACCACTACTTCCTGTTTCTCTTGTTCTGTTTTGCCAGTATTTTCCCCTTGGGCTTCCATATGCCTACTTCTAGAATAAGGTAAAGGCTTCGTGTGTGTCAACTCAACCGTCATAGAGAGAGTTTAATAAATAATCGCCATTTGAACCTGATTTTTGCGTTTTAGGAACCTAACAAAAGCCTTACAAATGCAAAATTAAGCGCTTTAGAGTAAAATTAAAGCATGGAAACAGAACATTTTGAGGCTCTTTACCCTGAAGAAACACGCGAAAAAGAGATTAAAAAGATTATTGAA
>JAKAHW010000144.1 GCA_021825285.1 bacterium | reverse complement strand
CGACGGAGAACTTGAAGATCTTTGTTTTTAGCATGAAAAATACGATACAACTTAAAAAGGTGTTTGTCAATATCTTGATTTAACGGGAAAAACGGGGAGGCTACTCTTTGGGTTCTGAGACCCTGAACTCTCGGATTGCAGTTACCCTGACAACTCCGGGAACTACCAATTTTCTGTCAACTTCCTCTTTAATTTTCTTGGCAACTATTGTTGTTTCTATATCATCCAATTTACCCGGATTAATAACTACTCGAAGCTCTCTTCCTGCCTCAAATGCATAAGCATCTTCAACTCCATCAAAGCCTTTGGCAATTTCTTCCATATCGCGTATTCTTTTTACATACTCTTCAACATCCTCATGTCTTGCCCCCGGCCTTGCGCCTGAAATTGAGTCTGATATATAAACCAAAACTGACTCTATAGATGAAAAAGGTTTGTCCTCGTGATGCTCGGCTACACAATTAATAACCTCTTTTGGCATCTTGTATCTTTGAAGAAGCTCAACTCCAAGCTGAACATGACTTCCCTCTTTATCCGAAACCACTTTCCCGATATCATGAAAAAGGCATCCAAGACGTACTATTTCAACATTTGCTCCAACTTCCGCTGCAAGCTGAATTCCGATTTTTGTTTCTTCAAGAGTATGTACTACTAAGTTTTGTCCAAAAGAAGTTCGGAATTTAAATCTTCCCAGCATTGAAATCAAATCGGGGTGAATGTTGAAGGCCTTAACTTCATGGGCAAGCTTTTCTCCTTCGTCAAATATTATTTGGGCAACTTCTTTTTTAACTTGCTCTACAATTTCTTCGATTCTAATCGGCTGAACTCTCGTGTCTTTAATCAATAGCTCAAGAGCCCTTCTTGCTGTTTCGCGTCTGACAGGATCAAAACAAGAAAGTCTTATAATTCCTTCCTCGTCTAGCCCTACATCGACTCCTGTTGCATTTTCAAAAGCGCGGATATTTCTTCCTTCTTTTCCGATAATCCTTCCCTTAACGTCTTCGTCTTCAAGTTTAATCGTAGAAACAGTATATTCGGCTATGTAATCAAGAGCTCCATGACGCATTGCGTCCACCAAAATTTCTTGCCCTTTTTTGTGGGAAGTAGCTCTCGCCTCTTCCTCTGCTTCTTTGATAATTTTTGCAATATCGGCTTTTGAGTCATTTGTGACCTCTTCAATAAGAAGTTTCTTCGCCTCTTCTGCTGAAACATGAGAAATTTCCTCAAGTTTTTTAATGTATTGTTGCTTCGGATCCATATTTTTTGAGGTTTTAAACAAGTAAAGCGAGTCCTAATAATTAGGCGAAGTGTATTTTAGTTGTAGAAACAACAAACTTCATATAACTCGTTTGACTGATCAAACCTTTTCGTTATTATACCACAAAAAACAATTTGCTAAAATACTATAATGGAAAATTTGTATGGAAGGCTCTATGCCGAAAAACAATTTAGGATTATTCCTAATCCGGTTATGGAAAAAGTTGCATATATGCCAATTGTTCCAGGGGATTGCGTCTTGGAAGTTGGAGCAACGAACACAGACGTTATGTCTCATGTAAGACAAAAGGGTGGTATTTATACAGGAATTGATATTAATCCAGTAGCGATTGGAAGGGTAAAAAAAGAAGAGCCAAACGAAAATTTTGTTGTTGCGGATGTACGACACTTACCATTCGAAAACGACTCTTTTGATAAAGTGGTTTCTATTCATACACTTGAACATGTCAGGTATCTTTCAGAGGCCTTTGCCGAACTATACAGAGTCACAAAAAAGGGAGGACAAAATATACACATTTTTCCGGATGATTATTTTTTTAAAGAGGAAAGCGCAATCGGTGATGCATTTCGTGTCCATCCATTTAATCCGGTTAAAGCTGTACGATTAGCTCGAAGTCTTCATCAATATAAAATAACTCCAAGGGAAATAAGGAAAAACATGACTTCAGCCCCGTTTGGAGCAAGTGCTTATGATAACTTTCAAGTCCGAAGCTTTCCTTTACCAAGATGGAATATATATCTACGGCTTTTTAAATTCTAAACATTCCAATCTTCATCAAGTTAGGTTAAACTAAATACTGACGTGTTAATCCAAAATTTTGAGAAAATCGCCAAAACTCCTCAAAGAAGAAAACTGCTCGAGATTATAGAAGCAGGACTTTTGTCGATTCAGCCCGAAGAAAATTTTAAAAAAACTATCAAACTCGAAGGCGGTATTCTTACAATTGTTGATAAAACTTTCAATTTAAATAAGTTTGAACATACATATTTAATAGGGTTCGGAAAAGGCTCTGCAAAAAACTCAAAACTTTTGGAAGACCTATTGGGAGACAGGCTTACTGAGGGATATGTTATAGATACGGAAGGCCAAGATTTTAAAAAAATTGAATTTACTAAAGGGACCCATCCTGTAATTTCCCAGCAGAATGTAGATTTTACCCAAAGGGTGATCGGAAAGTTTTCGAATTTAAGTGAAAAAGATTTGGTTTTAGTTGTTGTGTGCGGCGGAGGAAGTGCCATGCTTGAACATCCTCACTCAGTTTCTCTGGCGCAAAAAATAGAAATAGAAAAAGCTCTTTTAAAGTCAGGTGCTGATATTTTTGATATGAACAAAATCCGCCAACATTTATCAGACGTTAAAGGTGGAGGGCTTGCACAAATTCTATATCCTGCAACCGTTGCAACTCTTATTTTTTCTGACGTTCCGGGAAACGACATAAAATACATTGCTTCAGGTCCGACTGTTAAAGACGATACAA
>JAKAHW010000014.1 GCA_021825285.1 bacterium | reverse complement strand
TAATATTCTCTAATCCGTCCAGTTTCAAAACCTTAGCCAAATCTGAAAGTTCATCTAATAGTTCGTAAATTATCGTATAAATCTTATGGAAAACCTTCTCGTTTTCAGCCAATGCTTTTGCTTCCTTTGAAATTAGAACGTTGAAACCAATGACTAAGGCATGAAAATCTTTAGCAAGTAAAACATCTGAAACACCTATTTCTCCCTGACCCTCATAAACTATCTCCACGTCAGCGGGCAAAGAATTCTTAACAGCCTCAATTTCTGCACTTGTTTGTGTTTTTAGGACTATCGGGACAACATCTTTCTTCTCTTCGGAAAAAAATCTTGCCAAATCATGAATTGGAGCAACCGCAACAGGAGCGTTTATAACCTGGGGTAAGCTTACCTCTTTTGTAAAAATAAGAGTTCCGGCTAAAAGAATTTGTGTTATACCCAATATCTCAACAGCATCACCCGGAAGAGCTGTCGAAATATTTTTGCCATTTGAATCCACAATTGCTCGGAGCTTTCCTACTTCTTTGCCTTCGATAAAAACTTTATCACCAATTGAAATTTTTCCTTGCTTCACAACAACATCTGCGACATTTCCTCGTCTTTTATCAAGTTTTGAATCTATAACTACCCCTAGAAATTCTTGATTCTCGTCTTTTTTTATAGCTGAAAGGTCATAAATTAAAACGATTAAATCCAAAAGGTCCTGTACTTTTTCTCCGGTCTTTGCAGAAATCCCGATATAAGGCACTTCTCCACCTAGACCTTCAAGAAGTATTCCCTCTTTCATAACGTCCTGTTTTGCACGCTCTATATTTGCGGTCTCCAAGTCAATTTTGGTAAAAACAACGACATAGGGAATATTTGCTTCTTTAATTTTTTGAATTGACTCTTTTGTCTGAGGCTTAACTCCATCGTCAGCAGCCACAATAAGTAATGCTATATCGGCAGCACTTACCCCTTGTGAACGCATATTTGCAAAAGCTTCGTGACCTGGAGTATCAATAAAGGTTATTTTCCTTGTTTTTCCTTCATGATTTATTTCTATTTGAGATGCGCCTACTTTTTGGGTTATTCCTCCGATTTCTCTTTTGGCTTCCGAACTTTTTCGAATTGTATCAAGAAGTGTGGTTTTTCCGTGGTCAACGTGGCCTAAAACAGAAACTACAGGAGGATAATTCTTTTCTTGGTTGACTTCATTTTTGTTTTCCATATTGTTTTGGCTAAAAGTAAATTTCCCATAAAACTACTCTTCTTCGCTTTTAGGTGCTTCTTCGGATTCTACTTCCTGAATTTCCTCTGCATTAACTTTTTCTTCTGGCTTTTCAACAACCTCTACTACTTCCTCCACAGGACCTTCTTGCCCCTCCACTTCAATGCTATAACCGGTTAATTTGGAAGCTAGACGAACATTTTGTCCATCCCGGCCAATGATTAGCGGAAGTTCTTCTTTCGGAGCTTCAACTTTCGCATTTTTTGTTTTCTCATCAAGCGTAACTGTCAAATTTTTTGCAGGAGAAAGAGAATTTGTGATGAACTTAACGGAATCGGGATTCCACTGAATTACGTCAATTTTTTCAAGCCCATCCAAACCGTCAATTACCGCTTGAATTCTCACTCCTTTTTGTCCTACGCAGCTTCCAACCGGATCAATTCCGGGAGTTTCTGAATATACTGCTATTTTTGCTCTGTTTCCAGGCTCACGAACTATCTTTTTGACTTGAACGCTTCCCGCAGCAACTTCAGGGACTTCTCTTTTTAGTAAACCTTCGATTAAACCCGGATTTGTACGAGAAACAATAATCTCTCTACCTTTTTCCTCGTTAATCTCAACGATAAAAACAGGCATCTTTTTATTCAAGAAATATTGTTCATTTTGTATTTTTTCAGATGGGGGAATTATCGCTTCTGATTTTCCAATATCAACAATAATATTTGGGCCTGCGAATCTTAAAATCATTCCGTTTACAACTGTTCCGACTCTTTTTGAATACTCTTCTATTACTGCATCTTTCTCGCGCTCTCTTATTTTTTGAAGTAAAACTTGTTTTGCGGTTTGAGCGGCAATTCTTCCAAATCCGGGAGGAGTTACATCTTTTCCATCTTTAAGAATTTTTGTCTCGCCTGTTCTTTCATCAAGATCGGCTGTATATTCTTCAATGACAACATCCGGATTGTCTTTTCGAAAGGCTGCTAGAATTGCACCTTTAATGGTGTCCAGAACAATAGAAGGATCAACCCCTCGTTCCGAGGCTATTTGATTTAATGCTAATGTAAATTCGCTTCTTTGAACAACTGGCATAATATGAAATGTGGTGGGCAATTCCCACCACAAACTCTTTTCAAAACCAGATTCAAGTATAGCAGAAGGTGCCTTTCGAGTCAAGAAAATTGAAGCCAAAGCTTCTTAATTTTCTCCTTTGGCTATAATAAGAAGTCGTTGAAATGTTGTTCCCGGAGGCCAACAAGTCATTAGAGTCAAAGTTTTATTACTTGAATTTTTTGTAAGATAAGAAATATCTCTTGGATCTACTAACTTTTTGTCATAAACATTGTATTTATGCTCTTTGTTCTTGTAGTAAATTTGTATTTGGTCTCCTTTTTCCAGTTTATCTAAAAGGTAAAAAATTGAGTTATATTTCAAAGCTTCATAAAAATTAACAGAAGAGTGGGAAAAAAGAAAAACATTTCCATCACTATCGGGGAAAGACGATCCTTTCGCGTGAGCAACACCCTTTGTCAGGGCAAATTGATAGGTACTCGAATTAAATGGGTCAATATTAGGAACAACTTTTGCGTTTGCCCGTATTTTTGGGATTACAATTCCAAATTCCAAGTCTTTTGGTTTGATTTCTGTTGAAACTTTTCCCGGTCCTAATGTTTGATATTCCACCTCGAGTCTGAAAATAGAAAAATAAATTAGAAATAAACTGATTAGCGAAACCGCCACTAAAGATAATCCGAGATAAATTAGTATTGATGAAACTATTTTCACTTTAAGCTCTTCTTGTTTTTCTCCAGAGGAAGTAAAAGAGAACAAATACTGCTGCAATTATACCTGTCGTCAAAATATTTTTAACGCTAAACAATCCTTCTTTAACAGTTTTTTCTTCTTTTTTAGGCTCAGTATTCTTTTGGTCTTGCGTCTCGGCTCCTTTTATTTCACCTTTTGCTTTAGTTTCTTTTGTCTCCTCTCCAAGGACCTGTCCTTGACCTCTTCCTACAGGAATTGCTCCAGAAACACCCGCCCCTCCTGCCGCTCCTGTTGGCACTATCACGTTTGTTTTGTCTATGGAATCTCCAACCATGTTCGACCCGTTTCCTGCCAAGTCAAATGCCCGGATTCCGAAATAATATGTTTTTCCGCAGTCAGAAACTGTATTTTCAAATTGCCCATCGGTACTTGAACCGATACTTATTGAGTCGACTTGGCTGACCGAAGAAGCATCAACGGTTGTTGAGTCAGACCTGTAAAGCTTGACTTTTACTGTTTTTCCGCTGTCATCAGCTGTTCTGAATTTAATTTTGTAAACACAATCGGATGGTCTTTCTTTGCTGTAATTTACAGGATCCCCGGGTCCGGTCTTTTTATATTCAACATCAACAGCTGCACTTGTCGCTGAATCTGCTCCTGCTTGGGCTGTTGCCTGAAAAGAATACGTTCCCTCGGTAGTTATCAAAGATGAATTCACCGCACAATTTCCGGTATTTCCTCCGGAAGATAGCACCTGATCTCCCCCGAATTGGGTAAAACCTGCTTCTCCAGGTGCTTTTTTCAAGCACTTAACGGTTATTACTCTCCCTTGGATATCCAAAGTTGTAAAAACAATATTAAAGGTATCCTGATTGGTAGGGCTTTTTGGCTGGGAAAGCCTTATTGAAACAGAAGATGCCGCAAATACATTCGCAGTTGATAAAACCACAAACAAAATTGTTAAAAATATTTTAGATAAGTTTTTTAGCATATTTTTTTCTAAGTAATACTCCAAAAATTGTTAATATTACGCCTGCTCCAAAGACAATTCCTGACATTATGACCCAGATATTATTTGCTCCTGTTGCCGGTAGTTCTGTCATTGCTCCCAATACATCTCCGGTTTTAACAGAAATTGACGCATTTGTATTTGAGTCTTTATCTACCTTAACATCGGTTCCTACAAAATTTGTGTCAACATATCCGGTGGGCAAAGCTTGCGCTAACACCTGATCCCCTATCACATTGCTTCCTTCTGCCCATGCCACATCTTTATAAGTCCCTGGATGTTGACCGCCATCTATTGTAGCAATAAGTGTCAAGGTTACTGTTTCTCCTAATACCATATTCCCAAGCTGCCATGTTCCCGGAGATGCATAAGTCGGCTCGCCTGTTACACCTGATGCTCTCAAATCGCCTCGAGTCGGGACATCTGACAAAGCTGTCCAGCTTCCAGGTTTGTAAACAAAACCTTTAGGCAAAAGATCAACAACTTTTACGTCTTTTGCGTCAGCATCCTCTACTTTTACTGTTATTGTGTACAAAACTTCATTCCCGGGAGCCATTGTCGCTCCACCGGTGTTATTACTCTTTGAAATTTTGAGAACCGGAGTAAGAGAATGGTTCCCAAAATCTTTTCCGTCTACTACCGTTCCCGACATAACTGTTACGCTGTGACAAATACTGTCGGTTGTATTAACCGGGTATGTTTGTTCCCAACCGGGTTTTATAACTTCACAAACTTGATACCTACCGGGGTTAAGATCCGTAAACGAATAGCCTCCGTCCGTACCTGTTATAGTAGATTGTTCGCCTTCGTCCAGTTTTTCATTTCCGTTTTTGTCAATAAATATCGTCCACCCTGAAAGACCCTTTTCACAGACTTGCGATTCCTCTTCATCTCTTGTAAAAGTACATCTTCTTCCGTCACCGTTTACATCATTCCATTTCATGCCTGTAATCCCACCCTTTTTGTAATTAAAGAAGTTTACTGTCACATTTGAATTTGTTAAAATCACGGATTTTATTCCTTCTGAACCGTCTGCTACAAACCACCCTTCGGGAATTGGGAGCTCGGAAACCGTATATGTCCCGGGCTTAAGGTCGCTAAATGTTGTACAGTTGTTTTCAGAGCCCGTATTTTGAGAAAGTTCTCCAATCTTAAACGTCCAATTGTCAACAGGTGTAGTCTGACTCTCGCTGTTTAGTCCTCCCGATCTCTCGTATTTACATGCTGTTATTGAAAGATTTCCTTTATTCGTAAAGTCATTTTCAGTACTTACGGTTCCTGGATTAATTGTTACGTTATGGAAAAGAGCTGAAACATTTGTCCATCCTGCCTGCATAACTTCAGCAACTTGGTAAAACCCTGTTAGTAAACTCCCAAAACTATATCCACCGTCACTTCCTGTAACATCTTGCGATACTTGTGAAACACATTCTATTCCCGCTCCCGAGCAACTGAATAGCTTAATAGTCCATCCGGCCAACACATTTCCTAATTCATCAAATTTCGTTCCTGAAATTGTTCCCGGTTTCTGTTTATTTGTGCACGTGACATTTATTTGCTGGTTTGAAGACAAGCTGAATTCCGTTGCGGAGGTTTCGTTTGAAATTTTACAACCTAGCGCTTCATATTTACTTGCATCAACTCCTGTTTCGGTAATTGTGTACGATCCGCCGGGATTTGGCGTATAAACTGCATTTGTTGAAGGCTCGGCAATTGTCTTAGGATCTGCATTGTTTAGTTGAACAGTAAAGTTCGTAGTATCGCTTGTTGCCTGTCCGCTTGCATCTTCCACTAGTTTACTAACCGTTATCTTTGCCAATTTTTGTTTGTTTGTGCAAGTTACGGTTACTGTCTGTCCGCTTGAAACCGGAACCGTTATTCCATGTTGTGGAAGATCAAGAGCCGAACCGCCTGAACTGCTTTCGCATCCTGTAAAATCGTAATTTTCCGAAGGAGTTTCAGTTATTACATGTGTTGGTCCTGGATTTACATCAACCGTACTTTGACCACCATCTGTAAGATTAAATGGATCAGAATAGTCGACGCTGAAAGGAAATTGTGTTGAAGTATCTGTAACTGCTGACCCGTCAGGCTTCACAACATTCTTTACAACTTTAATATGCCCCAACTGATAATTGCCTATCGAGCAGTTTACCGTGCTTCCGGGCGAAACTGTCAATGAATATGTTTTTACCTTATCATCATATCTACCGTTATCGCATGTAATATTTGATTGAATCCACGTCTCATCTTTCATTGTTTCGCCCAATATATAAGTTGTGGGCAATACGTCGCTAAAAGTAACTTGTCCAGGAATTGCAGGATCTCCATTTCCCGTAAATTGGCTGGATTCAGTGCCAAGTTTGATTTCCCATCCGTCAAGTACGGGTTCACTGTCCTGCTTCGCTCCATCTGCGTTATTATCTTGATATTTAGTAACAACAACATTCCCTCTTTTTACATGGTTTGTAAAAGTACATGTACCGCCCGCTTCCGTAACCGTAAGAGTTGCGTTTTTTCCATTGAGAGAAGAGCATGCGCCGCTTACAGAAAAAGGCGTGTAATCTAAAGACCCGGATTCGGCTACCGTATAAGTCCCAGTGTTAAATACAACTGTATCTCCGGAATGAAAATCCTGTCCATTTACTGTAAACTTCCAGCCGGAAACATCGCTGTTATCATCAACTACTTTTTGAAATGTTATTCTCCCTGTTTTATGTGTATTGATGAATGTGCAAACGACAGTATGGTCTTTTTGAACAGATACTGAATTGCCGGTTCCCGGAGTTACCGTCTGTTCACCGTCTTTACAAGAAAGAACAGAACTGTAATTAGGAAGATCTGTTTCTGAGAGGTAATAAGTGCCCGTATTTACATTAAATGCTCCAGTGCTGTCATCGCTCGATACATTTTTTTCGTTTACTTCGTTGCCACCTACTGTTGTTCCTATTTTTAATGTAGTATTGTCTCCAACCACATGTCCACCCCAAGCCTTTTTAAGCTCAATAGTACCTGTATTTCGACTATTTGTGATTGTGCAAATCTTATTGTCTCCGGCAGCAAGAGTAATTGTACCCGCCGTTGCAGTTCCGCTGCAGCCTATTCCGCTAACACTACCCGTATAATCAGAAAGACTTGTTCCTGTACCTTCTGCTTCTGCAAAAGTGTTTGCGCCAATATTGGCATACTGTGCACCCGTAGTTCCTCCATTACTAATATCTGTGGCATATTGAGTACCGTTAATTGAAAGGTTGAATTTCCCGGTATCACTTATGGGATCGGTGACTTTAATAATTGTAAGTTTTGGTTTTTTTGCATTGGTGAACGTACAAGTTACTGTTTGCCCTGCAGCAACAGTAATTGAAGAGGGATTGTCTCCATTATTACAAACTGCGCTAGTCTGATCCCAACCGCTTGGAACAGTTTCTGATACGGAATAAGCACCTGGATTAATATCTGAAAATGTTTTTACTCCAACTCCAAAATTTGTGGGAATAAAAAAGTTTGATATTCCTGAACCTGTTGTCGTAAAGGTAAACGTAGAATCTCCACCCGTTGTACTTTTAACTATTACCAGACTCCCTAATTTTGTGTTTGTCAAAAGACATGTTTTCGTTTCACCTGCACCAATTACAACACCTTGACATGTATCTCCCGTCTTGCTCCAACCAGAAGGAACCGTTTCTGATACCGAGTATGTTCCGGGTGTTACTTCATAGTCTTTATCGTTTGCATCTGTTACTGTTCCTGCCCCTCCACCCGTTATTGTTCCGCTTCCGGAAGCATTAATTGTAAAGACAGTCTGATCTCCACCTGGGACTGTTGTTTTTTGCACAAGCAAATGTCCCTTTTTAGTATTAGTAAATGTACATGTAATTGTTTGTCCTACTGTCGGAGTAAAGCTTGAAGGAGTTCCGCTTGTACAGGAAGAGCTTGTTAAATCCCAACCGCTTGGAACAGTTTCGGAAACACTGTATTGCACGCCTGGAGATACAGTATATGTTTGTGATCCGGTATTAGAGCTTGTTGTAATGCCAAAACTTCCCGGAAGACCGTTTGCCCCTGTTCCTGTAAAGTTAAATGTCCCATCTCCTCCGACTGTATTTTTTTGAACAACAACCGTTGTCTTTTTCGTATTTGTAATATTACAGACTTTTGCTTGTCCAGCAGTAAGAGTTACAGAGCCATCTGGAGCACAATCTCCACCAATAACGGAAGTGTAATTTGAAAGAGTTGTTCCTGTTCCTGCTAATTCACCTACTGTATGAGATGCAGCGCTTACGACTACTGCTCCTGTTGATCCTCCGCATAAAGCATCTGCTCCCGAACCAGCATTTTGTCCATCAATTTGAAGATTAAACTTACCTGTATCGCTTGTTGGGTTACAAATTTTATTAACAGTCAAAGTTGTAGGCAAAATAAGTGCACCGGCTTGTATCTGATTGTCTTGTGAGCCTAAAGATGACCCGTCTAATTTATCTAGCTTAAAGTGATATGGACCTCCACTGACACTACCCGCACCGAGATTTGTACCCCAATCTGCTGATGTAGATAAATGGCCAGCCATTTCGAGAAGAATATTTGTAGAGCTAGAAGTCCAAGTTAAAGTGTAAAGCACATACGAATCACTTGTGTCTCCACTATTTACTACATCATGAGAAATACTAGAAAAACTTCCTAGAGATATTGAAGAATTACCGTAAATTTTAATTTGTCTGTTGCCATATGTCGACTCATAATTGTTAATTCTTGTTTGCGTAGACCCATCTTTACTAATAAACGCATCATCTGGTGCATCTACCATTTTGGTATTCGATCCACTTCTTAATGAGTTACATGTTGTACCATCTGAACCACCGAAATCATTACAAGCGTTTAATGTGAGTGCTGGGCTGTTACCTTGATTATAAGCCGTCAAAAAATCATAGGCATGTACGCCACCCTTAGTTGCTTGATGAGAGAATGTTAATGTATGTACGTTACCCGAAGTAGAATGAATATTTGTCAAAAGCAATCTTTGCGGAACCGACATACCTTCAGAATATGCCGAATTTGAACTCTGCAAAGCTGACCCTATCCAGTGACAAGAACCTAGCGTGGGATCATCATTAGCGCATTGCTTAAAGTCTTTACCTAAAGAAGCATCATCTGTAAATGTGGTTGAGGCGACGACGGCACCTGTCGCGTCCTTGAGTTGTACCGAATAATTTGGTCTATAATTTCCGTCTAGTTGATATCCATAAGTAAAGGAGCCTTGATCGTTTGTTGTTACTTGGGTTGAAAAATTAACTGCGGGCGGATCAGTAGAAGAAACAAATAACATATATGTGGCTTTTGGCATAAGATTTGTCCCGGTAATAACTGCCGTATCAGTTGGGGAATAATCCGCTTTATCCGTAGTTAATGTTGCGCTTGCCTGAACATTTGATGCCTGCAAATTCAAGCTCTGAACACTTGTATTTTTTATAACAGAAATGCTTAGATCTTCTTTCCCTGTTTTTCCTGCTGCTGAAACCGAAGGACTTTCAACTGGAGTAACGGAAGGAGTAACACTTGGGGTTTGAACCGGACTATTTTGATTTTCTGAAGTATTACTATTGCTTGAATTGCTATTACTATTATTTTCGCCAGTGGTTGTTTGTGTTGGAATTGGAGTTGGTGTTACTTCTTGGGTTGGCGTGGGAATTACTTCGGTTGGAGAAGGAGTAGCCTGAGGTGTTACCGACGGAGTCTCGGTTGGGGTAGGCGTTTGGGTAACCGCCGGCGTTTCGGTAGGAGTAGGGGTATCGGTTGGAGAAGGAGTAACTTCTTGGGCAAAAGTTTGCGGCAATGAGTAGGTAAAAGGCGCAAGGGAATTAATTAGCATCGATATTAATGCCACGAAAGTTAAAGACTTTCTTATTATTTTGTACATTTTGTGCTCAATATTTTAATAAAGACGGTAGCGATAATATATTCCCAGGAGGAATAAAAGTCAATAAGCATTTAAAAAGCTTTGGGTAAGAGATTTGTAAGAAAAATGTTCAAGCAAAACTAGAAGTGAAAGAAAGATCTAAGCAATTTTTGGAGAAAGTCTTTAAAGGAAGTGAGTAAATCCTCCCTGGTTTTGGAGCTATTTTTAGGCATTATTGTTGGTGAAGGGCTGGAAGAAGGAGATGGAGAAACTTTTTCTTCATTACTGTTTTTTGAACTATTCGGCTCCTGTTCAACACCGTCAATTTTTACTGATGAGGAATTATTTTCCACTTTTACTTCAATTTTCCCAGGCTTATCCGACTCCACAACTTTTTTAACTCCGTTTTGATCAACTTCTATCCTCGTATACACTTGCCCGTTCCCTTGAACGTTTGTCTCGACCCTACTTTCGGCACTCGAATTTCCTTGAATTATTTCTGCAAAAATTTTTTTAGAAGAAACCAAGAACAATAAAATGGTTGTTAAAAATATAAATGTTTTTTTCATGTTAATGTTTTGTTATAAGAAAATATTCCTTTTTAGGAACATTTCCCCAAAGTTTTAAAAGCCTTTTCCCATCTTTGTCTTGTGATTTATGAATTTTCATTGTTTCTATCTTTTTTTTCCATACATTTGAAATATCAATAATTTTGTTCACTTCATGTTCATGATACCCGGGAGGAAAAAATATAAAATAATTTTTTACATGAATAGAAAAATCAAAAGGCAAACAATACTGCCAAAGTTCTTTAATAAATGATAATTTTTGAAAAACAAATTGAGTCGCCATGGAAACCGTTATATGATCTATGTGTCCGGAAATTCCTCTTGACTCAAAAGTCATAATTTCCACAGGTTTTAAATCCATTACAATTTTTTCAATTTTTTCGGCTAACTCGTGATATAAAGAATTCGATAAAGTTCCGTCTATAAAATCCAGAAAATATACCTTTTTAACTCCTAAAAACTTTGCGCTCTCTTTTAATTCCTTTTCCCGTATTTTCCCTAATTCCTTTTGTCTTTTAAGACTATTTTGTCCGGCCTCTCCTCTTGTTGCACAAATTAGATATATGTCAAAATCTTTCGCTAATTTAAGGATGGTCCCGGAAGGACCAAAAGCTTCATCATCAGGATGCGCAAAAATACATACAAAGTTCTTTTTCACAGAAATTATTGCTTTCAAAGTAAATTGTAGAAACACCCAGTGTATTAGGTGTAAGAATATGTAAATAAAACTGTAAGAATAAGCAATTTTTTACACTGTTCTAACAAATCATCTTTAAAATCTTGTTTAAACAAAAGGAAACCCTCCTCTATTAAAATTTTGGAGGGCGAGGGGAGGTGAATTAAATGGTTAAAAAATTAGAAGGAGTTTTGCTTTCATCCCACGATTCAACAAAACTTGCCAATTTTTATAGAGACGTCGTAGGACTAAAACAAAGTATGGAATTTGAAATGGAAGACGGAAAAATGGGATATGGATTTGACGATGCTCAACTTTTCATAAATCCTCATTCTGAGGTCAAAGGAGAAAATAAAAATCCCGAAAGATATATTTTAAATTTTGAGGTAGATGATATTGAAAAAGAAGTTGAGAAAGTCAAAAATAAAGGTGCAAAACAAATAAAAGATACGTATCACATTGAAGGATACGGACTCATATCAACGTTTCAGGATCCTGACGGAAACTACTTCCAGCTAGTCCAAGTTAAACCAAACAATAACTAAAGCTGGAAGCAAGCTTGCTTACTTTCAACTCGTGCAAGTAAAAGAATCCGAGACTAACTAAGAAGAGGGTTTCTGGCGTTTATTAAAATCTTCCAGAACATTGTTGTGGTCAAATGCTAAATCCAGAGGGATATCATCAAGGTCAATCCATTTTACATCTTCCACTTCTTTGTCCTGTTTTGAAAGCTCAAAACTTAAAGGCTCAAGCTCATAAAACAATCCTACATTTTGCAAATCTTCGCTCGGAATTCTATGAGGATCTGTATTAACACTTGAAAGCCTTTTCACTTTTGTGTCAATTCCTGTTTCTTCTTTCACTTCCCGGACAACTGCTTCTTCAGCCGTTTCATTCCAGGAAAGATACCCACCGGGCAATGCCCATTTCCCAATTTCAGGATTTATTCCTCTTATAATCAATAATACCTTGTTGTCTTTTACCACAATCCCCGAACAGACAATGTCGCGAGCCACATGTCTTCCGCAAGTCGGACATTTTTCACCTTTTTTAATCATGAATGAATTTTAACACATAGCACAAACCTTGAAAAACTTAAAATTGGTGTTATCATTAAGTCGTTATGGATGACTCCTCTTTCCATTTCCAGCCCAGATCCGAAAGGATTGCATCTTTGAAAGAAAGACCGGGCAAATCAAAAAAAATTATGGCAATAGTTGCTACAGTAGTAGTAATCATTTTGCTAGGTCTTGGGACATCGCGGATTTTAAAAGGGGAAAGTAAAAAAAAGACTGCGATTGTTTCTCCAACTCCTGTTGAAACTCAAACTCCAACTCCAAGCGAAACTCCGGCTCTTTCAGGAACTCCAAAACCATCGCCCTCTGTTTCACCGTCTGTAAAACCCTCAATTAGTCCTATTGATAAAGCTTCCGGCCTTGATAGAAGCAAATTGTCCATTCATGTTTTAAATGGAAGCGGAA
>JAKAHW010000143.1 GCA_021825285.1 bacterium | reverse complement strand
TAAGCTGACAATCCGAAATTATAAATTATACTTGGAGAGATTTTTATTCTGGCTCCGTGAAAACTTCCCAAATAAAGGCCTGGAAGACTTAAATGTTGATGTTGTCCGAAAATACAGGGTTTATCTGGCAAATTACGCAGATGAAAAAGGGATGACTTTAAAGAGGGTAACCCAAAGTTACTACATAATCGCGCTCCGCTCCTTCCTTCGATTCCTTATCAGAAATGATTATGATACTCTACCCCCTGAAAAAATAGATTTGCCAAAATCCGAAAGCAAATCATTAAAATTCTTGGACAAACATCATTTGGAATCTTTGTTTGCAGTAATTGACATTACAAATGAACGAGGGATGCGGGATCGGGCAATTTTTGAACTACTCTTCTCTACAGGACTTCGTATTTCGGAATTGGTGAAGTTAAATCGTGATCAAATAAATTTTGAAACACGAGAGTTTGGGGTAATTGGAAAAGGCGGGAGAGCCCGAGTCGTCTTTCTATCTGACAGCGCTGCTCATTGGGTCGGAGCATATTTGGAAGCAAGAGAAGATCCATTTAAGCCCGCGTTTATTCGTTATTCAAAAGAGGTTCTGATAGAAAATAATGGAGAGAAGATGAGATTGACGGCAAGAAGCGTTGAGAGGTTGCTTGATAAGTATGTCAAGGCGGCAAAATTGCCCGTTAAAGCCACTCCGCATACGTTGCGTCACTCATTTGCTACAGATCTATTGTCAAACGGTGCGGATTTAAGGTCTGTCCAGGAAATGCTTGGTCACAAGAATATTTCGACTACTCAAATTTATACCCACGTTACGAATCCGCAGCTCAAGGAAGTGCATAAGAAATTTCATCAAGGGAATAGGAGATGACCCTTTTTTCCTCTTTTTCTAATATTATTAACTAGTTCTTCAAAGAAAATTAACCGAAGCTCGAATAAATTATTTTTGGCTTCATTATTCAATGGTTGAGATCCGGTATCAAGCAATATTCCTCCCATCGTTCTTTCCAAAAGCATGAGCCTTATTTTTCTTTTTGCATCGGGATCTTTTTTGACAACAGGAATTTTGTAAAAATAGCTCAACCACTTTTCAATATAGTTTTTAAACTCATTGTATGAAAAGTTTGAAATATTGATATTTTCAAGATCCCAGTGTAGTCCAAAAACAAGGTCATAGTATTCGGGTCTGAACGACCAATAAAGGTTTGAAAGTAAAATAAATTGCTCTCCGTCATAAAAAATATCGGAAGCCGTCAAATGACCATGGCAAAAAACCATTCTCACATTTTTCAATTCTTCTTCCATAACCTCTTTAAACTGATTAATAATTACTTGAAGTTTTTCGTTCGAAATTCTTTTTTCAAGAATTCCTTTTGTTTTTGCTATCTTTTCCCACATATCTACTCTTCTCAAAACAAAATTCGAAGTCGAAGTTTCTTCCGCTTTTGTAAAAGTTTTATTTAGGCAGTTTTTCCTATATTCTTGGTAAAAATCGCAAAACAAGTTTATCTGTTTTTCATTTGCAAAAGGCATCTCGAAGATATGGGGAGCGTTGATAAATTCTGTAATTAAATAACCAAACCTATCTTTTTTATTCCAATGTTTAAATTTATAGAGTTTAGGAAGCCTTACCTTTTTGCTCGTGTTTTGTGTGTCAAAATTAACGATTATGTCTATTTCATCGGTTTCTGGCATGAGCCCCTGTAGTTTTAGAACGGCATCTTTGTTTTGGTATTTCCCTTTATAGATTATGCTTCCAAGCTTGTCTTCATCGTATATCATGCCACGAAATAATTCTTTTTCTATCTCAAATCCTGTCTCTCTCAATACTTGGTTTAATATGCTTCCGACTCTTTGAGTAAAATCATTTTTTTGGAAGTATTTTTCGACAATTTTATTCATTAATTAACGCAAATAATTTTCCCACAAAACTATTTTAGTATAAAGAAGAAACTATTCAAGTAAGTTGAGGGTTATCTGTTAGCTTTTATAGGAGCCTTTGCTGGAATCTTTTGAATAACTTGAGTTTGTGAAGACTGTTGTGTTATCTGATCAAATGTATCATTAATTTTTGTTGAGAGAAATATATAGAAGAGGTAAACTACGATTCCTAAAACTACTAAAGCGATTAGAAAATCTTTATTTAAAAATTGAGTACTTTGCTTTTTGCGGGCAGCCATATATCTATTAATACAAATTTCAAAATGCTTGTCAAGTGGTATTTTCTAGAAGATAAGGGGACCCTTATTTGAAGCTTCGTTTGGATTTATTCTACCTAGCACTAAGCCTAAAAGAGCCATTCTGGTATACATTCCGTTTCTTACTTCCGATCCAAGATAAACTGACCTTGAATCCTGGTCCATTTCTTCGGTTATTTCGCCTACCCTTGGTAAAGGATGCATAAGTATCGTCCCTTCGTTTGCATACTCGTTAAATACTTCAGGTGTTACAACAAACCGATTGTTCACTTTGGCATAAGCATCAACAGAAGCAAACCGTTCCTTCTGAACCCGAGTCCAATACCAAGCGTTGGCTTCTTTAGGAATTTCTCTCATGTCTTCTATCTCAACAACGTTAAGCCCTTTTTGTTTATAAACCCAGACTTCTTCTTTGGGCATCCTTAATTCTTCGGGGGCAAGAAGATATGCGGTGTTGCCGTGGTACATTGATAATCCATGAAGTAGCGAGTGGATTGTCCTGCCATTTTTTATATCTCCTCCTGCCACAATCGTAAGGTCATGGAGTCTTCCAGTAGACTCTTTTATTGTGAAAAGATCTAG
>JAKAHW010000142.1 GCA_021825285.1 bacterium | reverse complement strand
TGATTATAATAAAAAACAAACACTCGTTCAAAGCGCAAAGAACTTTAAAGAAGCAATTGATTTTGCAAAGTTTAATGCTATTTCTTCTGTTAAGCCTCCGTCTTGTCCTGACGCAAGCTTTTTAAACGGATATAAAGTAGTTGTTTGCGCCAAAGCAACTTGCAAGGGAACAGGGGCTCCGGATTATGAGATAGACATGATTTGTAATGGCGTTGATACTCCTGTTCAGACAAAAACTTTTCCAAAAGGAATAACTTTGGATGCTTCTACTACATGTAGCGTTATTAGTTTTAATACGATTTCCGGATCTCTCACCGGCGGTTCATGTTCGATTACTTTAAAAGGCTTCAGCAAACAATCAGTTTTGAATATTGATTCGATAGGAAACGTTTCGCAATGAAAAACAAAGGTCAAACGCTTTTGGAGATTACTGTTGCTTTAGGAGCAATACTCATAACGCTTGCTGCTATTGCTATTGTAGTTACCGCAAGCGTTAATAATTCTATTTTTATAAAAAACCAAACTCAAAGCGGCAAATATGCTCAACAAGGTATGGAATATGTAAGATATCTTCGCAACAATAACCCCTCAACTTATCTTGCCCTTTCGGGTACTTATTGTTTTGATGACGGAAATATTTTCAGAAGTATTACAAATCCAACCAATCCTTGTGACATAACAAAGGTTAATCTTGTCGGAGCCTTTATAAGAACAGCAGTTTTTGATACGGGAGCCGAATGTGGAAGCGCAAATCGTGTTACGGTGAATGTTTTTTGGTCAAGCGGAAAGTGCCAGGGAGCAAATAGATTTTGCCACAAATCGTCCCTTGTTTCCTGCTTTTCTGACCAGACAAATCCGGTACCTGCCTTATGAACAAAAATAAAACAAACGGTTTTACAATAGTTGAATTGCTTACAGTAGTAGGGATATTGGTTATTATTTCTTCGATTCTGGCAGGAATCCTCTACTCGACTCTTCGAGGAGGAAATAAAACTTCCATTACAACAGCGGTTGCGCAAAATGGAAATTACGTTGTCTCGGCTATCTCAAATTTAATCATAAGTTCCCAGTCTGTTGTCCAAGTTGGAGGTGTTCCTTTCACTGATTGCACAGCGAGTCCTAGCGCTTCTTCGATTTCCTTAAAGGGTTATGATGGTGGCGTCACTATCCTTTCTTGTTCCGGTGGGACAATATCTTCGCAAAGCGGTACAATGACGCCCGTGAGTCTCATAGATACAAATCAAGTTCAAATAGACTCGTCAAGCCCCTGTCTTTTTTATTGCAGTACCCAGGTTTCTGGAGATCCATATTCTCTGCCAATTGTCGGTTTTGAGTTTACTTTAACTGACAAGTCATCAACCTTTCTTGATTCCAAGGCGAAAGCGAGATTTAATAGTTCGGCTTCACTCCGTAATTTTAATCCGTAAAGTTTTAGCCTTGACATATCAAAACAATAAGTTCTACTAATTTGACAAAATTAGAGAATAAGTTCTACTAATTTGACAAAATTAGAGAATAAGTTCTACTAATTTGACAAAATTAGAGAATAAGTTCTATTATTAATATAGGAATGAAAAGACTTGAATCCCAAAAAGGGCAGGTATTATTGATAGTGGTTTTAACAATGATTGTAGCTTTAACTGTAGGGCTTTCTGTTGTTTCAAGATCCATTACAAACGTAAAAATTTCAAAACAAAACGAAGAGTCACAAAGAGCTTTTCAAGCAGCAGAAGCAGGAATAGAAAATGTACTGAAGTCTTCGGTTTCAAACGGAGTTGCCCAGAATTCTCTCTCAAATAACTCCACCTATTCAACTTCGGTTTCAAGCATAAATGGGAAAAACTTTCTTTTAAACGGAGGCGGGATAGTTGATCAGGATACTGGAGTTGACGTTTGGCTATCCGATTACCCGAATTACGATAATGCTTTGGGAGCTCCGCCAAAGAGTCCCGTAACGGTTAATTTGTTTTGGGGAACTACTTCTCAAACAAGCAAATGTACAAATACTTTTGGAAGTAGTACAACCCCGGCTTTGGAAGTTTTGATTGTTTATGGAGATAAAGCAAACCCATCGCTTGAGAAGCATTTCTTTGACCCCTGCTCTCCTTCCTCCCGTTCAAGCGGAGGAGAAAGTGTTTCCACAATTTCATCCAATATTGAGGGTGTTACGCTCCAGTATTCTAATCAAGTTTCTTTTTCCATAACCAGGGGGTTAATTATGAAAGTTATTCCGATCTTTAATTCTACCCAGGTTGGAATTATTGCTTCGGATTTTTTGCCAAATCAAGGAAAAGTAGTTAATTCAACGGGAAAATCAGGTGATACTGTGAGGAAAGTCTCTTATTTTTCGTCCTATCCACAGATTCCACTTGAGATATTTCCCTACGCTATAGTTTCTCAATAAATGAAAGCAAAAACCTTTGGCTTAGATATCGGAACGACATCTATTAAGGCTGCATTATTAGGCGGTCAAAATGGGTCTTACGTTTTGGAGTCAATTGCCGTTTCCCCGTCAAATACTAAAGGGATACTATCCGAATCTCTTTCAGATCAAAAAAATTTGGCTGACAAAATAAAAGAAATGTTGGCAAGCGGAAATTTTACATCGAAAAACGTTAATGTTTCAATTCCTGAAAGTCAGGTTTATACGCGGGTAATTGAAATGCCGGAGCTTTCAGAGCAAGAGCTAAATGCAGCCCTTAAATGGGAAATGGAGCAATATATTCCTTTGCCTTTGGATCAGGTCAGAACAGACTGGCAAATTTTAGGGAAGCAACA
>JAKAHW010000013.1 GCA_021825285.1 bacterium | reverse complement strand
GATGTATTCTCGTGCACCGAATTTACAGCATCAGCCATGTACTTATTCAAAGAGTCAACCATGCCCTCATCATACGTATCAGAGGAAAAAGGAGTAGATTCTGCCTTATCTGCTCTTTCTAAAAACGGGGAAATTAAAGAGTTTGTTTTGAGAAGATCTTGCATATCGCGCCTTGGGTAAATTTCACCAAAAAACCTAAGTTTTGATTCTTTTGCATAAAGTTTTTCAAGATTTTCTTTTGATGTTAAAAACTTTAAAAATTCAAAAGCTTCTGTCGGATGTTTGCTTTTTGCTGATACTCCTTCAACCCAATAGCTTGCTATCGTCTTATCCTTTTCCGGAGTAATTCTTGGAACAGGAATAACAACAAATTCAAGATTCGGATTTATTGCTTTTATTTCAAAAATATCCCAAGAATATCCAAAATATAGCGCTAAGTTTCCTTTTCCAAAAGCGAGTTTTGAATTATCCATTTTTTCATCCCAAACTTTTTGGTCTCCTTTAGCAAAAGCAGAATAATAATCAAGGGCTCCCGATGCAACTTCTTTAGTTCTCCCTCCCAAGTTTTTTAAATCTGCTCCATCTTGAACCATTAAAAGAGAGATTATGTCGCTTGCATGGGCAATATTGTCAAAGGTTCCAAGCGCAACTCCTGCTGTTGTTATCCTTCCGTCTGCATCCTTAACGACAACTTGCCTTGAAATGTTAATTAAATCTTCCCAAGAAGATGGATAAGTAGTAATCCCGGCATCTTTGAGTATTTTGCTGTTTACATAAAGTGCCAAGGTATCCATGTGAATTGGAATTCCATAGTATGCTCCACCTATGTTTAAGTCTCTCTTTACCACGTTGTAATATTTTGTATCTATCTCTGAGGAGGAAACCAAATCCGAAGGTAAAGGCAAAATCATCCCTTTTAATTCCGGCACCCACGAGTTATGAAAACGGAATACATCAGGGCCCGTTCCGTCCTGCATCCTTGCCGCAAGCCTGTCCATAAACTTTCCTTCTCCTTTAATGTCTTTTTTCTCATATTTTATTTTTATGTTCGGGTGAGCCCGCGTAAACTCATCCGCAATTTCAGTTATTGCCCCGGGATCTTCCCATATACCCCAATAAGTAAGCGTTACATTACCGGATGTTTTTGATGATTTTAAACGGGGAAGAACAACAAGCAAAACAACAAAAACTAATATAAGCACCACAAAAGCGCCAATTATTAAACTTATTATTTTCTTTTTGGATGATCCTTGGTCAAAATCTTCTGAGGCCATATTTTCGTAAACTATATTTTCTTCCCCTTGATTTAAATTTTCTTCCATATATTTATAAAATTAGTAATATCCAAGCTTTCTATAGTATAATATTTAAATCCCAAAAAATCTAATTCATAATCCACATGAGAATAAAAAATTTGTTACAAAAAGAAAAAATAAAACATTTCGCAAAATCTTTTTTTTGGTTTTTGGTAGGCTTTTGTCTCGCCGCCTCCATCCTTTCAGGTTCTGTTCTCTATTATTTTCAAAACAAATATAAGGATCGTGTAATCCCCGGAATTTTTGTCGATAATTTCTATATAGGAGAAAGGACGAATTCGGAAATCCAGAGGATATTTGATGAAAAAAACAAAAAACTGGCAGAAAACTCCTTAACCTTTTCTTTAAACCAGTTTGAAGCAACAATTTCAGCCAAAACTTTAAATATCGGATACGATACGAAGTTAATTCAAGCACAAGCAATGAGTCTTGGGAAAACTAAAAATATTCTAAGCGATATTTATATAATTTTAAGCTCTTACCTCAACGGCACATTCCTTCACTCAACATACACGTACAATTCAGATGCGCTTAAGAAAGAGCTTGATGGAGTTCAAAAGGAAGTGTACATGGAACCCGTTGATGCCCTTTTTACTGTTTCAAACAATAGAGTGATGGCATTCAAACAATCAAGCGATGGAAAAACCATTGATTTTGAATCCCTTGATAATAAGATGCAAAGTGTAAACCGTGAAATTATGAGAAGTAAAGAACCCAAAAATATAAAAATTGATATTCCTTTAAAAATTTTAAAACCCAGCGTCACTACGGAAAAAGCAAATAATTTTGGAATTGTTGAGATAATCGGACAAGGCACTTCCACTTTCTATCACTCTATTCCGAACAGAATCCACAATGTTTCTCTTGCATCCTCCAGAATTAATGGCGTATTGGTCGCGCCTGGAGAAGAATTTTCTTTTGCAAAAGCTCTAGGGGATGTTTCAAAATTTACGGGATACAGGGAAGCCTATGTCATCCAAAACGGGCGAACGGTGCTTGGAGACGGAGGAGGAGTTTGCCAAGTATCAACTACTTTATTCCGTGCGCTTTTAAACGCCGGTCTCCCTATTACGGAAAGACACGCCCATGCATACAGAGTCGGTTATTATGAACAAGATGCTCCTCCTGGATTTGATGCAACGGTTTTTGTACCGAGTATTGACTTAAGGTTTAAAAACGACACAGGAAACCATATATTAATTCAAGCGTTTGTGGATCCTACAAATCTAAGCCTAACATTTACTCTCTATGGGAAAAAAGACGGAAGAGAAGTGGTTGTGTCAAAACCGGTTTTAAGTAATTTTGCAAGTGCGCCTGCTGATGTATATCAAGATGATCCGACACTGCCAAAAGGGGAAGTAAAACAAGTTGATTTTGCAGCGCCTGGTGGTAAGTCTGTTTTTACAAGAAATGTAACCAGGAACGGAAAAACTTTAATATCTGAGACCTTTACTTCAAACTATACCCCTTGGGCAGCCGTGTACTTGCGGGGAACAAAGGAATAGGAATATGGGTCAAATTATTTTGATTGAACAAGTTCAAGAAATAACAAAACTAAAACACCTTGGAAAAACTTTAGTTCTGGCAGGAGGGTGCTTTGACATTTTACATGCCGGGCATATTGAGTTTTTAAAAAAAGCAAAAAACCTCGGAGACCACCTTATAATACTTCTTGAGAGTGATGAAAATATAAAAAGACTGAAGGGGAAAAACCGTCCGATTAACAATGTTTTTGATAGAGCTACTATACTCGCAAACTTAAAAATGATTGATTACGTAATTCCCCTGAAACCCCTTAAAAACGACGACGATTACACGAGTATTGTGAAAATGATAGAACCTGATATAATTGCAGTGACGCATGGAGATCCTTTAATTGAGGTCAAGGAAAACCAAGCAAAACAAGTTAACGCAAAAGTTGTAGTTTTGCCAAAAAAGGAAAATTATTCAACGTCTATTATTGCCAAACGCTTTAAAAAATGAAAAAAATAATTGTAATTTATGTAGTTCTAATTATAGCTGTCTTATTGCTCGCTTCCATAAGGTCGGGATGGAATTTTAATGAAATTTTTTCCTTCAATAAAGCAACCGTGGAAATTGGAAATAAAAAATTCAATCTAATTGTTGCCAAAAAGAACAAAGACAGGATTACCGGTTTGTCGGGCAGAAAAAGCTTGGATGAAAATACCGGAATGCTTTTTGTTTTTGATAAAAAGGACAAATACGCCTTCTGGATGAAAAACATGAACTTTCCAATTGATATTATTTACATAAACGATAATAAGATAGTTGATGTCATCCCTAATGCTCAGGTGCCAAAAGATAAAAACGCTCCTCTTTTTATTTACAAACCGAGAGATATCTCAAATTATGTCCTCGAGGTAAATGCCGGAGTATCACAAAAAAATAATTTTAAAGTCAGAGATGGTGTAAAGCTCCAAAATGTAAAATAACCTTCGGGTTTATGAGAATTCTCTCTTTTGAAACTTCCTGTGACGAAACAAGCTCGGCGGTTTTAGAAAAGATAAATCAAGAAATTGTAGTTTTATCAAACGTAACCGCGTCTTCTCTTTCACTTCATGCAAAAACAGGAGGAATTATTCCCGAAAACGCCGCCCGTGAACAAATAAAAACAATAATTCCCGTTATGGAAGAAACACTCTTAAGGTCAGAGAATATTGAAGCAAAAAACGACAAACGAACACTTATTGCAAACAAAATTCTTAAAGAAAAAATTGATGCAATTGCCGTAACCCATGGACCCGGACTAATCGGATCACTCTTGGTGGGAGTTGAAACCGCAAAAACATTATCCTTCATCTTTAATAAACCTATTGTTCCGGTTAATCATCTGCTCGCCCATATTTTTGCTAACTTCATTTCCTCGGATTCAAAAAGGTCAGAAATAAAGTTTCCTTTCGTTGGTCTTATTGTTTCAGGAGGGCATACGGATCTTCTCTTTTTTGAAAGTATTGAAAAATACAAATGGCTGGGAGGAACTCGTGATGATGCTGCCGGAGAAGCCCTCGATAAAATAGGAAGGCTGCTAGATCTCCCATATCCTGCGGGTCCGGAAATTGAACAACGTGCGGCAAAGGCAAAAAAACCATCAATAGTTTTTAAAAGTCCTCTTATCAATTCCCAAGATCTGGATTTTTCATTTTCGGGACTTAAAACTGAAGTTTTAAGATTTGTTCAAAATAAGGTTTTGGACGAGCAAACAAAAAATGAAGTTTGCTATGCCGTACAAAAGGCAATAATTGATGTTTTGGTCAAAAAAACTGTTCGAGCAGCAAAAATGTTCAAAGTTAATCAAATACTTTTAGGAGGCGGTGTTTCTGCAAATCGAACACTATTAGATAACTTCAAAGAAAAAACGGAATTAGAAATATTCTCTCCTGAAAAACCATACACTACCGATAACGCGGGAATGATAGGAGCCTATGCTTTAATGAATTTTAAACCTGTGAATTGGAAAATAATCGACGCAAATCCCGATTTATATTTTGTTTGAGCTTAATTTTGTAGCTTGCATTAACCCCAATATTCCTTTACAATCACTTGTTTCCATCTGATATACTTTTGTTTATGAAGAATTTGATACTTGTTGAATCGCCGACAAAAGCCAAAACTTTAACCCGTTTTCTCGGGGGAAAATATGATATACAAGCCTCCTATGGTCACATCAGAGACCTTCCGAAAGGAGATTTTGGTATTGATCTTGAAAAAAACTTCCAGCCAAAATACGTTATTCCACAAGATAAAAGGAAAGTTATCGAAAATTTAAAAGATAGGGTTCGTAACGTAAAACAAATAATTTTAGCAACAGACCCTGACCGTGAAGGAGAAGCCATTGCATTCCACTTGGAAGAGGTATTGAAAAAAGAAGCGGAAAAAGACGCAATTTTTAAAAGAATTGTTTTTCATGAAATTACACCAAGAGCAATAAACGAAGCCCTCGAAAAGCCAAAAACAATTGACAGCAATTTGGTTTCGGCTCAAACAGCAAGACGCGTTCTTGACAGAATTGTTGGATACAAGTTATCTCCAATTCTTTGGAAAAAAATTAAAAGAAAGCTTTCAGCCGGACGTGTTCAATCAATAGCATTAAGATTTATAGTCGAAAGGGAAAGGGAAATTGAAAAGTTTAAAGGAAAGGAATTTTACAGAATTTTTGCTGTTTTATCTAAAGAAAAAGAGGATACTCCAATAGAGTTTGAATTGGTTAAAATCGACGGGAATTCTGTTGAAAAACAGGAAAAAATTACTCTTTACGATGGAGACTACAACGTTTCTTATACGCTTTTTTCAAAAAAAGAAGCGGAGGACTTAGTCAAGGAAATTTCAAACAAGGAATTCAAGATTACAGATTTAGTACAAAAAGAGACCAAACGCTCACCTCTTCCTCCATTTACCACCTCAACCCTTCAACAGGAAGCATCGCGAAGATTTGGATATGTTAGCAAAAGAACTATGAGTGTTGCCCAAAGACTTTACGAAGAAGGCTTTATTACATACCACAGAACCGACTCATTTAACTTATCTAATGACTTTATCTCCGAGTCAAGGAATTTTATAGAAAAAACTTACGGGAAAAACTTTCTTTCTCCCTCACCAAGAATTTTTAAAACAAAGTCAAAACTTGCCCAAGAGGCGCATGAAGCAATTCGGCCCACAAATGTTTTTGAACAAAAAGAAGAAGTGTCGCAAAAATTAGGACGCGATTTTGCAAAGCTTTATGACCTGATATACAAAAGGGCTGTTTCTACCCAAATGGCCGAAGCTATATTTCTGTCTACAAGAGTAGAAACTGAAGTGAAAAATGAGAAAAGCTTTCTTTTCCAAGCGAACGGAAACGTTCTTAAGTTTCCAGGATTTCTTAAGCTTTGGTATTTAAGTGATGAATCAGAAAAAACGTTACCGGATTTGGCTATTAATGAGAAATTAAAAGCTCTTGAAATAAATCCTACATCACATCAAACAAACCCCCCGCCACGTTATAATGAAGCTTCAATAATCGCGGCTCTTGAGAGACATGGAATCGGGAGACCTTCAACTTATGCTCCGATTATTTCAACAATTACTGCCAGATTTTACGTAGAAAAAACTGATGGACGGTTCGTACCAACCGCAATTGGAACAGCTGTAAACGATTTTCTAGTCAAAAACTTTTCCGAAATAGATGACATTCCCTTTACTGCAAATATGGAAGACAAGTTGGACGAAATAGCCGAGGGAAAAATTGATTGGGTTCCTATTATTAAAGAGTTTTATACTCCTTTTGAAAAAACGTTAAAGAAGGCCGAAAATGAAGATAAAGTTGAGGTTGCAGAAGAAAAAACCGGAAGGATATGCCCGAAAGATGGTGGGGAAATAATCGTTAGACACGGAAGATTCGGAAAATTTTTTGCATGCGCCAACTTTCCAAATTGCGATTACAAAGAATCGATAATTGAAGATTCCGGATACCTTTGTCCGCAGGACCAAGGAAAAATAATAATTAAAAGAACTAGAAAAGGAAAAACTTTTTTTGGCTGCGGAAATTATCCAAAATGCACATTTGCGGTTTGGACAAAAACAGAATTGGAAAAACAAGCTGTAAAAACCGAGCAAACCCCGGAACCTCAGGTTAATCAAGCATAAAAAGCAATTTGAATCCAAATTTTATATAATATCCAAATGAACCAGCTTGGCGCACAAGAACTCAGGACAACAACTCCTACAAAAGGGGAGCTAAAAAAAATTAAGAGAAGTGATATTTATATTATTCTTGACAACGTATTGGATACTTATAACGTTGGTGCAATTTTTAGACTTGCAGACGCAGTGGGAGCAAAAAAAGTTTTTTTGTGTGGGGAAACCGAAACTCCCCCTAATACACGAATAAAAAAGGCCTCCGTAAATACCTGGCAATGGATTGATTGGGAATACAACGCGTCAACTATTGACGCGATCTCAAAACTTAAAAGTCAAAATGCACGCTCCGATAAATCGGAGTCAAAAATAAAGATTATAGGGGTTGAGCTTGATAAGCGCGCGGATGATTATACCAAGGCAAATTACTCTCTCCCAATAGCTTTGGTTGTGGGACATGAGTCTGATGGAATCTCAAAAGAAGTTTTAGATCTTTGCGATGAAATCGTAGAACTTCCAATGAGAGGAATAAATAAAAGCCTGAATGTTATGGTTAGTCTTGGAATTGTTCTCTACGAAATCCTCGAATTCAACAACTTAGGGTAAAATACAAACCCAGAAAACTTATGGTAAAATAATGTACCTCTATGGAAAACCCTTGGATTTTGGTTGGATTTTTTGCTCTTGGTATTGTTGCAATTATTTATTTTTTTAATAAACGGCTATCCGAAATTTCAGAAAAAAAACCCGACGATACACTTGTCGAATGGTTAAAGTCCACACAGAAAAGCATGGACGAAATCAATAAGACGTTTAATCAAGGACTTCGCGACACCAACAAACAAGTGACAACCACTCTTCAAGAAAACACAAAAGCTCTTAATGAAAGGCTTGATAATGCGGCAAGAGTTATATCGGCTGTCCAAAAAAATATCGGAGAAATGTCGGAGATTGGCCGTGGGATGAAAGAACTTCAAGAGTTTTTAAGAAGCCCTAAACTTCGCGGGAACATAGGGGAACAAGTTTTAAAAGAGCTTCTTTCCCAGATGCTTCCCAAACAGTCATTTCATCTTCAATATGCGTTTAAAAATGGTTTTATTGTAGACGCTGCAATCAAAACCGAAGCAGGAATTATTCCAATTGATTCAAAGTTTCCCATGGAAAACTTCAGAAAATTAGCGGCAGCCGGATCCGAGTCTGAAAGGAAGGTCTCCGAGAAAGAATTTGTTTCTGATGTAAAAAAACATATTGATGCAATATCAAAAAAATATATTTTAACAAATGAAGGAACTATTGATTATGCCCTCATGTACATTCCTTCTGAATCTGTTTACTATGAAATTATTAATAACCCTGCTCTTTTTGACTACTCCTCGTCCCGAAGAGTCCTATCAGTTTCTCCGATGACTTTTTACGCCTATCTTAAGGCGATTCTAATGGGGTTTGAGGGTCAGAAAATAAGCAAAAAGGCTCATGAAATCTTATCAGGAATTAGGGCAATACAAAAAGAGTATGAAAAAGTCGGGGAAAATATTGATACTTTATCAAAGCATGTAAACAACTCCTACAACATGGTTAATCAAGTTCAAACGGGCTTTTCAAGGTTAGGACAACAAATCCAAACAACTGGCTCGATTGAAAAAGAGGAAGAAAAGCTCTTGATTGAAAACTAAAGCTTGATTATAAATTTTCGTTGTGCTAGCTTATTATTAGAATGAAAAAAGTAGTATTAATTTCGGTAGTTATCCTCCTTTTAATTTCTGGAATATTTTTCCTAAGCACGAACAAAACAAAAACAACATCTGTTCAGAAAAAGAAAGAAAATCTAGGACCGGTAATTCCGCCAAAAACATTAACACAAGTAAAACTTACAACTAATGGTTTTGATCCGTCAACACTCACCGTTAAAATAAACGATACGGTAAATTGGAAAAATGAAAGCGGAAAAGACGCAACTGTCAGTTCTGATCCTCACCCTACCCATGAGCTTTATCCTTTTTTAAATCTTGGAATTTTTAAAACTGGCTCATCAGTTCAAACAACTTTTCTAAAAGCAGGAAAATTCACCTACCACAATCATTTAATACCTTCTCAAAAAGGAACTATCATCGTAGAATAATCGTACCTTTCAAACGCTTCGTGTTATGGTAAAATTGTTCAGTCTTACATGGATAGAGTTTTAAATCGCGAACAAAAAGAAGCAATAGAATTTGGAGAGAGCCCACTTTTAATAATTGCAGGGGCAGGCACAGGAAAAACCACTGTCATAACCGAACGAATAAAACATTTACTTCTCTCGAAAAAAGTTAAGCCTCATGAAATTTTGGCATTAACATTTACCGAAAAGGCAGCTTTTGAGATGACGGAAAGAGTGGATAAAATAATGCCTTATGGATATAGCCAGATGTGGATTTCAACCTTTCATTCCTTTTGTGATTTGTTTTTAAGAGAGAACGCAATTGACAAAGGACTAAACCCCAACTTTCGCTTAATGACAGAAGCAGATAGTATTTTGTTTCTGAAAAAAAATCTTTTCATGTTGGACTTGGATTACTTTCGTCCTCTTGGAAATCCTAAAAAATTCCTTGAAGCAATACTTCAACATTTTTCTCGTCTTCAAGATGAAGATATCACGCCTATCGAATATCTCAAATTCGCTGAGTCGCTCAAAAAGGAGGCGACAGGTGAGGAGGAAAAAAAAGAGGGTAAGAAAACTTATGAACTAGCAAAAGCTTACCAGGCTTATTCGAAATTAAAAGATGTCGAAGGAGTTATGGATTTTTCCGATCTTATTGGACAAACATTGTCATTGCTTAGAGAAAGACCAAACATTTTAAAAAAATATCAGGAACAATTTAAATATATTTTGGTGGATGAATTTCAGGATACAAATTTTGCTCAAAATGAGTTGGCAATTTTACTTGCCGGTAGTAAGCATAATATAACGGTTGTCGCCGACGACGATCAAGCAATCTATAGATGGCGGGGGGCTGCTCTTTCAAACGTTATCCAGTTTAAAAATAATTTTCCCGGGGCAAAAATAATAACCTTAACAAAAAATTATCGCTCAACACAGGAAATTTTAGATAAATCATATGAGTTGATTCAACACAATAATCCAAATCGTCTTGAAAAACTTGAAAATATTAATAAAAAGCTTGTTTCTCAAAGAAAAATTAAAGGGCGAAAAATTGAAGCACTTATAGCCGGGCGCGTCGACGAAGAAGCTGATTTAATTGCAAAAAAAATAGTAGAGTTAATAAAGGGAGAAAAATATAATTATTCCGATTTTGCTATTCTGGTCCGAGCAAATAATCATGCTCAGCCAATTACCTCAGCGCTTCAAAGACACAATATTCCTTTCCAATTTTTAGGACCGGGACAACTCTTTCAACAGGAGGAAATAAGGGACTTAATTGCCTACCTTAAAGTTCTTTATGATTTATCGGATTCCGTTGCCCTTTACAGAGTTTTAAACATAGATGTATTTAATATAGAAGCCAGAGATATAAATGTTTTGCTTTCTGAAGGAAGAAAAAAAGGGTTAACACTTTTTGAGTCGCTAGAAAAAGCGAGTGAACTTTCAATTGAACAAAAATCGAAAGATAAACTAGGCAAAATCAAAAATTTAATTCTATACCATCTTGAAAAAACAAAAAAAGAAGGCGCAGGGCAAATACTCTATTATTTCTTAACTGAGACTGGGCTTTTTAAAAAGCTCACTGAAATAAAAAGCGAAAAGGACGAACACGTTGCTGTAAATATTGCAAAACTTTTTGATAAATTAAAAACTTACGAATCTGTTAATAAGAATTCAACAATTTACGACACCGTCGAGTGGATAGACCTCATGATGGAAATGGGAGAAAGCCCTTTGGTTGGAGAAAATGATTGGAGAAATGTAAACGCGGTAAACATCCTAACAATTCACTCAAGTAAAGGACTCGAATTCCCAGTTGTTTTTATGGTTAATCTTGTCGAAGACAGGTTTCCAACAAGAGAAAGAAAAGAAAAAATTCCTCTCCCTCAAAAACTAATCAAAGAAATAATCCCTGAAGGTGATTACCATCTTGAAGAAGAACGAAGACTGTTTTACGTTGGAATGACCCGAGCAAAAGATATATTATTTTTAACTGCTGCTAAATTTTACGCAGAAGGAAAAAGAGAAAAGAAAATTTCTCCATTTGTTTTCGAGGTTCTTCCGGAACTTCTAGATAAAAAGGTGGGAAAACAAGAAGTAAAACAATTATCTCTTCTTGAAATAATAAAAGATTATGAACAGGGAAAAGTAAACGAGGTGGTTAGAAAAGCGAATGGCATTCAAATTTATTCTTTATCATACTCCCAACTGCAAGCATTTGATGTCTGTCCCCTTCACTACAAAGCACGATTCATATTAAAACTTCCTACTCCGGCAACTGCCCCATTAAGCTTTGGTATTTCTATCCACAACACTTTTAAAGATTTTTACCAAGGATGGAAAAGCGGAAAGAATTTAAGTCTTGAGGATTTTAATCTTTTGCTCAGAAAAGACTGGCTTTCTGAAGGATATCAGGAAAAAGCATACGAGGAAAAGATGTTTAAAAAAGGTGAAAACTTAGTAAAAAATTATTACGAAAATTTCTTTGATAAAAATAATTTGCCACTTTCTCTAGAATCGCCATTTTCATTTTTTCTAACCAACAAGGAGAAGAAAAAAAGCATAAAGATAATGGGTAAAATCGATAGAATTGACAAACTTTCCAGCAGTAAAATTGAAATCATAGATTACAAAACTGGACAATCGGAAACTCTATCTAAAAATAGCTACAAACTTCAGCTGGGAATTTATGCTTTAGCTGCAACACTCGTTGACGACATAAACTTAAATAAAAAACCTGAAGAAATAATTGTAACTTTATTCTATCTTGAAGAAGGGAAAAAGGTTACAAACGAGATAAATTCAGAGCTCTTAGAAGAAATTAAACAAAAGATTCTTAACAAAGTAGAAGAAATTGAAAAAAGCGATTTCAAATGTTCCAAAAGCATTCTATGCCAAAACTGTGAGTATAAAATGTTATGCAGCTATAATGCATAACATTTTTCTTTCAGATAAAATGCTCTACAACTACAATGGATAGAAGAAATTAATTTACTAGGAAGAGGAATTCGCTTCGCTCATCTCTCTCCCGTCGGAAATTAAAATTCCTAGGAAGAGAGTAAGCCAGATTCTGTTTTAGCTGTCATCTATCTAATGCCCTCAAACCTCGATGTATATAGGTAGTGCACAACACCGATCGGAGGTTGCAGCAGGGGGGATTGCCCGTTTCACACCCACTCGTCTCTGTTGCTCTCAAGTTTTGTTAATTCAAAACCTGTTCCAATTCTCACATGTGGGTAAAGGAATTGGAAACCAGCGCTTACGCATCTCCGGATTTAACCGGAGTCCCCGGCACTACACCTGTCTGGACTTTCCTCCCCGATTTAATCGGGGCGACAGCTCTTCTTCCTAGTGAATTTATTATACCAAAAAGGGTATTAAAGCACAATGCTATAGGCTACTTTTCGAAGATCCTTCCACGTTTTCTATTATAAATTGGTAAATTATTTTTATGGAGGCAGCAATTGGAACCGCCAACAACACACCCAGAATTCCGTATACGTGTTCTCCGGCAATTACTGCAAATAAAATAGTAAGAGGATGAATCTTGACTGCCTTACCTATAATAATAGGGGCAATTAAATAATCTTGAATTAACCGTGCTGCATATTCTATTAATATTACCGTAAGAGCTGCTTGAATAAAATTAAGCCCAAAATAATTGGGACCTCCTGAAATAATAACCAAGATGGCAGAAAAAATTAAAGCCGCCAAAGGTCCGAC
>JAKAHW010000141.1 GCA_021825285.1 bacterium | reverse complement strand
TATTTTTGAGCCAAGTGAAGAGGAAATACTTTCCGATTTACTACCTTATTATCTTGAGGTATACTTATTTAATTCTATAATTGAGGCATATACATCAGAGCAAGCAGCACGAATGGTTGCTATGCAAAATGCAAAAAATAATGCTCTTGATATTGCAGATTATTTAACGCTCTCGTATAACAAGTCCAGACAAGAAGGAATTACAAACGAGCTTTTATCATTGGCAAACAACATTTAATATGGCAAACACAAAAACAAAAGGCGAAGGAATAATACTTAGGATTCAGGGTCCTATCATTGACGTTCTCTTTAATGAGGAAGTTCCGGGTATTTATGAGGCTCTTGAAATCACGACAAAAGACAACGAAAAGCTAATTCTTGAAACTGAGTTCCAAATCGGTAATTTTGAGGTTAGGGCTCTTGCTCTTGGACCTACCGAAGGACTAAGACGTGGAACAAAGGTAAAAAGAACCTACGATCCAATAAAAGTTCCGACAGGAGATGCAACTCTTGGAAGAATTTTTAACGTTTTAGGAGAAACTATCGACGGCGGAGATAAGATTGACAGCAAAAAAGTCGTATATGATGCTATCCACAAACTCCCGCCGGCTCTTTCTGAACAGTCTACTAAGCCTGAGATGCTTGAAACAGGCATAAAAGTTATTGATTTAATCGCTCCCTTTACTAAGGGAGGGAAAGTCGGAATTTTTGGAGGTGCGGGAGTCGGAAAAACTGTTGTCGTAAAAGAACTTATCCGAAACATTGCTATGGTCCATAAAGGACACTCTGTTTTTGCGGGAGTTGGAGAAAGAACAAGAGAAGGAACGGACCTTTGGCTTGAGATGAAAGAGTCAAACGTTATGGACAAAACCGTCATGCTTTTTGGCCAAATGAATGAGCCACCCGGAAATAGGCTTAGAATCGGACTTACAGCGCTTACCATGGCTGAGTATTTTAGGGATAAAAAAGGCGAAGATGTACTTCTTTTTATTGACAATGTATTCCGTTTTGCGCAAGCCGGATCGGAAGTTTCAGCACTTCTTGGAAGAATGCCTTCTGCTGTAGGTTATCAACCGAATTTGGCACAAGATATCGGAGCTCTTCAAGAAAGAATTACTTCGACCAAAAAGGGGTCAATAACTTCCGTCCAAGCAGTATATGTCCCTGCTGATGATTACACGGATCCAGCACCGGCAACTATTTTTGGACATCTTGAAGCGTCCATTACTCTTGAAAGATCTATTGCAGAACAAGGTCTTTATCCTGCAGTTGACCCATTGACTTCATCATCTAGGCTTTTAGATCCAAATATCGTGGGTAAAGAACACTATGAGGTAGCTTCTGAAATTAAAAGAGTTCTTCAAAGGTATAAAGACCTTCAAGATATTATTGCAATTCTTGGCATGGACGAGCTTTCTGATGAAGACAAGCTTTTGGTTACAAGAGCAAGAAAAATTCAGAGATTTTTGACTCAACCAATGTTCGTTGCAGAAATGTTTACAGGAATGCCAGGAAGATATGTAAACATAAAAGACACAATTAAGGGCTTCAAGGAAATTCTTGAAGGCAAACACGATAAGCTTTCTGAATCTGCTTTCTATATGATAGGAACTATCGAGGAGGCAGCAAAAAATGGCGAAAGATAATACTCTATATCTTGAAATAATTTCTCCCGAGGGCACAATATTCCAATCAGACGTAGAAGAGGTTTCCTTTCCTACAGCTTTCGGTCAAATTACCGTTCTTCCTCATCACACAGCGCTATTTACAAAACTTGATGAAGGGGAAATCGAGATTAAAAAAGACGGAAAAAACACAACAATAGTAATAAATGGAGGCTTCTTGGAAATCAAGAACAATACTGTTCATGTTCTATCCGACTACGCAATTAGAGCTGAGAGCATTGAAATTGCAAAGGCGGAAGAAAAGATGAGAAAAGCAAAGGAACTTATGCACGAAAAAGAAGGCAAAAGGGAGTTTGTTATGGCAGAAAAAGACTTAAAAAAATCAATACTGGAGCTTAAAATTGCACAAAAAATAAAGAAAAAACATAGAGCTTAAGCTATGCAATCACGACTAACAAGAAGGGTTGAAAAACAAAACAAAAAACAGCTTTACTTGTCAATCTTAGGATTAGTTGTTTTCCTGATAGTAATAATTAAGCTAGGTCCCCCCATATTAGCGCTTCTTGGAAACGCGATTGACTTAATTAGTCCTAAGTCCCAACAGTCATTGAATCTATCGAATGCACCCCTTCAAACTCCAATACTGGAGACTTTACCTCCTGCGACACCTTCTTCAAAAATAAAAGTCACCGGAAAGTCTTTTTATAAAGAAGGGGAAATAGAGTTATATCTGAATGATTCATTATTTAAGAAGACGAGCGTAGACGAAAAAGGAGATTTTTCTTTTGAAGATGTAACTCTTACGGAAGGAGATAATTATATAAAAGCAAGGCAAACAAAAAATGGAAAGAAAAGCGATTACAGCGAAGAACAAAAAATAACATATATCAAAAACCAACCAAAACTTGACATCAACTCTCCTTCAGATAAGGCAACTTTTAAAAAAGCGGATCAGGAAATTACTGTAAACGGAAAAACTGATCCGGACAATAAGGTTACAATTAATGGGTTTGTAGCTATAGTCGATAGTGTTGGAAACTTTTCGTATGTATTGAAGCTTAACGAAGGTGATAACAAAATAAAGATTGAAGCGACTAATCCGGTAGACATGAAAACTTCAAAAGAAATCACTGTTTCCTATAACCCATAAAGCCAATTAGAATAAACACCCAAATAATTATTAAAGGGTAAAACAAACTGTT
>JAKAHW010000140.1 GCA_021825285.1 bacterium | reverse complement strand
CTTTACCAAGTATATCCTTTTTTTTAACAAAACCAAAGCTTCTGCTATCCGTGCTTTCTTTTTCATTATCCCCAACCAGAAAATACTTTCTATTTTTTACTTTTTTTATTCTCTTAATGATAAGTCGCTTCTGGCTCCTTGCTATTACCACATCCCCTTCCCTTAAGTCTTTAAACCAGGTCCAGACTAATACAAAACTTCCTTCAGTAAATGAAGGATTCATACTTTTTCCATGAATTCTGAATTTCTTTAAAGGGGACTTAGGGATTTTTTGATTCAGTAAAAATTTGGGCAATTTCATCAACAGCTTTTATAAGTTCGTTGGCTAAATTTTCATCAACAGCTTGCTTATTTTTTGAACAAAGTTTTGCGGTATTCCATACCTTTTGATGTAGGTCGGGGAATTTTTCTAAATGCTCGGGCTTGAAATAATCTGTCCAGAGAATTAATATCTCTTCTTTGCATTTTTGGGCATGTTCTTCTTTTGTCTTAACGCATCTAACAAATTTGTTTCTATCCTCAACGGTAGCGTTTTGATCCGGCAATTCTTTTATAAGTTGCACCATTTTTAAAACCGTTTGCGCTGCTGTTTGAGCAGCTTTTGGATCGTAAATTCCACATGGAACGTCACAGTGAGCATAAACTGTTTCAGTTGGAAAAATATTTAATAAATTTACTAGCAATTTCATTAAATTAGACTAACATAAATGGTTAAGAAACTCAATAAAATTTTGTCGGAGAAGCGTAAGCTTAAGAGGACCTAAGAATTATTTTAGCGCTGTCTTTTGCCTCGCTAATTCTTTCTTTATCAATAAGAAATTTATTCTCAAGAACTTCATCGGAAACATTCAAGAGGTCGCTTGCCAAAACAATGTCATTGGAAAGAAGACTTTGTTTTTCGGCAGAAGTAAAAGAATTAAGGATTGTTACAGGGTACATTTTTGGATCTTCAACGAAATTCTGCAAATTACCATTCTCCGGATAATTCCAAGCCACAGCTCTCATTTCTTTGCAATTTGCGTAATTAATAGCATCGCTTGTAAGCTTGGTATTGGTTACAACCCAAACTCCTTTTATCTCATTTTTTTCTTTAATATCCAAAAATCTTGCATAAGTGTATAGCATAACTTGGACATCAGTCTTGCCCATGTTTTGGTTATGAAACTTAACCTCAACAATTTCTTTTATGCCTTCCTTTTCAACCACTAAATCCACTTCATGGCTCACGCATTGACCCTGCATAATAACGTCCACTTGTGTTTTGTAACCATCTGTCTTGAAAATTCTTTCTATATATTTTTCAAACGGAAATCCCGTAGGCCCAAGATCAAATACTGCTTGCCTCAAATTAAAACGGAGCGCAGATTTTTTATCTTTCTCTTTCAAAAACTCCCTAATGTGATAAAAAATCTCGTCTGTTGTTATGGAATTATCTTTTTGAACACGGGACAAAATGTGCTTAATAACCTGAGGCTGTAGATCAAAAGGCACACCAACCCTTTCCATTGAATGGATAATTTTTTCTTCTGAAAATGGTACCCTTTCTCCTGATTTTTTAACAACTGTTATGTGAGGCATAAAAATATTATGGCAATTTTCAGCAAAAAAGGAAAGCCTTGAGGTTAAGAGTTGCAGTTGCATGCACAAGTTATGCAAGTATATAATTTGTCCAAATGTTTAATCTCTTGCAAAAACTTCCGGAAAATATCTTCGCTAATCTTTTTTATTTAAAACAAGATTTTATAGGGATTAATTTTAATTTGCCGGGAATTTTTTTTGTTTTTATCAACTTTTTATTTGCTATTTTTCTATTTTCTGTCTTTTATTTAATCGGGGAAAAGCTACAAGGATTTTTCCTAAAACGGACTGAAGAAAAAAACATGTTCGTAAGTTTTGCATTTGGATATATTTTGTTCGGTTCTTTAATTGCCATCCTCGGACTCTTTTCGTTATTATATATTCCTGTTCTTTACTCCTTTTATTTAATAGCTTTTTTATTTGCGCTTTTTCCTTTAAAAACTTTGGTTCCTCGTTTTTTGGTTTTAAAAGATTCTTTTTTAAAACTTTCCAAAATATTTAAAACTAATAAATTTATAGTTCTTGCAACATTTCTTTTTATTTTCATCGCATTACTTAGATTAATTATTCCTGACACAAGCGAAGACGCAGTCGGATACCATACAACACAACCGCAAATGTATTTGGAAAAACATACAACAATGCTTGAGTCAAAAGAAATAACACAAACGATGTATTACCCCCAGTTAAATGAAATGCTGTATTTAACAACTTATTCTTTAGGAGTAAAAGATGCGGCAAGATACTTACATTTTGGATTTTATCTTATGATTTTACTTTTCTTACTTTCTTTATTAAAAGAAAAAAAAGATTCCACACTTCTCTTTGTTCCTTTGATTTTTGCAACATCATCCGTAATTATCCGTGTTACTTCATCTGCAAATGCAGATTTCCCATGGGTTCTCACAATGCTTTTGGCATCATATGTTATTTTTTCTAAAAAAGCGGATTACAAAAATTTATCCCAAGCTGGAATTCTTTTCGGAGGGGCTTTGGCTTCAAAGCTTTGGGTATTAGCATATCTACCACTTCTGCTTTTTCACTTGTTTATCAAAAATAACAAACTAAATAAAAAATATATTCTCAAGCTTTTATTAATTTTTTCCATAACTTGCTTGACTATTCCTTTTCTTTGGTATGCCCGTTCTTTTATCTGGACCGGAAATCCTATTTATCCCATTCTTGCAAAAATGAAAGCTGCTGAAACCGTTTCCTACCCGCCCTTATCAAACTTTTTAAAAATTAATATTGATTTATTTTCTTTTAAAAACCTCGTTGTTTACAGTCCTA
>JAKAHW010000139.1 GCA_021825285.1 bacterium | reverse complement strand
CAAATTTTCTATACTCTTGGACAATTACTTTTACTCCCTCTTCTACTCTTTTTGGATCCAACCCCGAAGTAGTAACAAGACTTCCGACATCCACGAAATGGTCTGAGGTTGTTCTTACATAATAAGCGAGTCCTCTTTTTTCCCTTACTTCGTGGAAAAGCCTGCTGCTCATTCCCCCTCCAAGAATAGAAGAAAGCACCGAAAGAGCAAACCTATCCGGATGGTTAATGGGAACGGTTCTAAATCCTATTGCAATATGCATTTGTTCCGTATCTTTTTGTTTTAATAAAAGCTGCGCTTTTTCCTGTTTCTCTACTACTTTAGTATAACTTTTTGTATCAAATTGCTGCATTTTTCCGAAGTATTTTTCCGCTGCTTCCTCTACCTGCTTTGTTTGTACTCCTCCTGCAACAACAAGCATAATATTACCTGCGCTGTAAAGACTTCCCATATAATCAACAAAATCTTCCCTCTTTAGACTTCTTATCACGTCTTTTTCCCCGGCTATATCCCAGCCCATTGGGGTATCTCCATAAAGAAGTTTTTCGTAAATATCGCCTATTTTTCTAACCGGCATATCTTCATATAAGTTTATTTCCTCAAGTATTACCCCCTTTTCCTTATCTATTTCTTTTTGGTCAAGTTTTGAGTGCTGCAGCATATCGGAAATAACGTCCAAACAAAGCTCGAATTGTCCGGCTGAAGATTTTATATAATATCCTGTTGTCTCTTTCCCTGTAAAGGCATTAAACTCTCCGCCAATTCCGTCTATAAGAGTAGAGATGTCCAGAGCCGAAGGCCTTTTTTCCGTTCCTTTAAAAGCCATATGCTCCAAAAAATGGGAAATTCCGTTGTTTTTTCTCGTTTCGTATCTGCTCCCTGCACCAACCATAACAAGCACTGTTGCGCTCTCAAAAGAAGCCATTGGAACTGTGATAACCCGGAGACCGTTCTGAAGAATTTTCTTGTGATATACCATGTCCGTTATTATAACAGCATTCCGTAATGAATATCAATTTGAAATTTGAAAGCTACATATGCGCTGGCGCACTTACACCAAGAAGATCAAGAGTATTTTTAAGGACAACCGCCGTTGCCTTAAGAAGCCCTAAACGTGCCTGTGTTATTTTTTTATCGTCCGAAATAACTTTATGTGTTTCATAAAACTTATGAAAAAGAGTAGCTACTTCAATTACGTATGTTGTAAAAGTATTCACCGCAAAAGTATAAGAAACCTCTTCAATTAATTCCGGGAATTTAAGCAATTGTCTTATCAGAGCAACCTCTTCTGGCTCTATTAGCAGAGATGTATCTGGTTTGCTAATAGTCTCCTCTGCTTTTGAAAAAATACTGTTTATTCTTGAATAGGCATACTGCACATAAAAAACGGGGTTTTCATTTGCTTTTTTCTTTGCGAGTTCCAAATCAAAATCCATATGAGTTTCCGAACTGGTTCTTAGAAGAAAAAATCTAAAAGCATCTTTCCCTACCTCATCCAGCACTTCTCTTGCCGTAACAAAAGTTCCGCTACGCTTGCTCATTTTAAGTATTTCCTCTCCTCTTTTTAGCCTTATCCATTGATATAAAACCACCTTAAATTCATTTGTATCAAAACCTAAAGCCTTAATAACTGCCTTAAGCCTTGGAACATGCCCCGAATGATTTGCTCCTAATATATCTACAACCAAATCATTTCCTTTTTTAAATTTTTCCTTGTGATAAACGATATCAGAAGCAAAGTATGTATATTCTCCGTCTGATTTTTTTACTACAGTCTCCCTGTCTTTTAAAAACTCGTCATTAGGAGCAAACCACAATGCTCCGTCTTTCTCTTTAACTAATCCTTTCTTTTCAAGCTCTTTAATAACTTCCGGAGCATCTTTTCTTAAATCCGATTCTTTTCTAATCAAGTCAAATTTAATTCCCATGTCCTCACAGTCTTTAAGTATTTCCAAAAGCATCATTTCTACGGCTATTTGACCCGCTTTGTCTATAAATTCTTCTTGGGAAAGGCTTTCGAAGTGCTTTTCTTCCATAGTTTCCTCAACCATTTTTGCCAACTCTTTTATATATTCGCCCTGATACTGTATTTCGTACCCTTCACCTTTTTGGTCCGGATGCAAAGTAAAGTAAATTGCTTCTCCTAAGCGTGCGACCTGCCCGCCTACGTTATTATGGAGATACTCTCTGGTAACCTCATATCCTGCTTTCTCCAAAACATTGGCCAAAGCATCTCCCAAAGGCCCTCCCCTGGCGTTTCCTATATGAAGCGGTCCTGTAGGATTTGCCGAAACATACTCGACGCTGGCTTTTTTACCCTTGCCAAGAGCCGACAAACCATAATTATCAGCTTTATTTATGATTTCCCCCACTTGTGTTTGAAGATAAGAATTGGAAAGGTAAAAATTGATGAAACCCGGTTTTACAGCCACGATTTTTTCAAAATCGGTATTTTGTATTTTGTATTTTGTATTTTGTATATAAATTATCTTCTCCGCCAACTCCATGGGATTCTTAGATCCTGAATCTTTAATCATAAATCTTGAATTTGTAAACAAATTCATTGCTACATTCGTAGAATAATCACCGTTTGAGGAATCTTTGGGGCGCTCAATTTGGGGCTCAAAATCCTCTACTCCAAGGTCTTTCAGAGCTTTTTTTAATACTTCTTTAATTCCATCTCTTATCATAGTGCAATTGTATCACATGATAATTTCCTAAATACTAAATACTAGATACCAAATACCGATATGGGACTTGCATTTTCAAAATAGAACTGCTAGCGTTTATATTAGGTATGAAAATACTCCTTATTGACGACGACGAAGCGCTCACAATAGTCTTCACTACCGCGCTTGCGAAAGAAGGCTTCCAAACT
>JAKAHW010000012.1 GCA_021825285.1 bacterium | reverse complement strand
ATCCGGCAGAACCTGAAACTATTCCAAAACTTTTTGATGAATATCAAGAAGCCGCTGCTGCATTTTTCGAAAAAAAAGATGAAGATTTAGCAAGAGTTTATGAGCTATCTCAAATCAAAGAACCAAAAGAGCCGCCCAAAGTTCGTTTTAAAACTTTGGCTCAATGGATTCAAATGCCGAATATGCAGGAGGAAATTAAAAAAGAAGGGGCTGAGGATTGGGCAAAGTATGCAAAAGTTTGGCTAGAAAAATTTGCGCCGGATGAGGACAAGTTTTTTGTTCAAGAAGATGTTCCGGGGCAAGTTTCAGATTTAAGCCAAGACCAAAAAGCTTATCTTTTGAAACTTTCGGAGGTTCAAAGCTATAAAAATGCCGAGGAATTACAAGTACAAATTTACAATTTGAGTAAAGAATTAGATCTTAAATCAAAAGACGCATTTGCCGCAATTTATGTTTCTCTCCTCGGGAAAGACCACGGTCCAAAAGCCGCTTGGCTAATTTCTTCCCTAGATCAGGAGTTTGTAAAAAACCGCTTTCAACAGGCTTCAAAATAATTATGCGAAGAATAGTTTTTGTTACCGGAAACAAAGATAAGGTTGAGGAAGCAAAAAAAATCCTACAACATCCTCTGGATATAGCTGAAATTGATCTTGATGAGATTCAGTCCCTTGATATTTATAAAATAGTAGAAAAAAAAGCGCAAGCAGCTTTTGGAAAACTTAAACAACCATTAATTGTTGAGGATGTTGGGGTTTACCTTGACGCTTGGAATGGATTTCCCGGACCGTTAGTAAAGTTTTTACACGAAGCAGGCAACGGAGGATATGAGTTGCTTTTAAAAATGCTTGGTTCTGAAAAAAATAAAAAGGTTCATGTAAAAGCCGTAATTGGGTTTCATGACGGAAAAAAAGTGCATATAATCGAAGGTTCTTTTGACGGAAAAGTCGTTGAAAAAAAAGGGGAACGAGGATGGGGCTTTGATCCTTATATAGTTCCCGAAGGGTATGATGAAACTTTTGGAGAACTTCCTGAAGAAATTAAAAACTCTATATCTCACAGGGCGAAAGCATTAAAAAATCTTAAGGAGTTTTTAGATAGTAAAAAAGCTTAAAAGGAAGTATAATTTGCTTATGATCGATTTAAAATTAATACGGGAAAATCCGGAGAAAGTTGCCGAAGGCGCCAGGAATAAAGGTGTCGAAATTGATGTGCAGAAGATAATTGGTTTGGATCGGGAATACAGAGAGTTGTCCTCAAAAATTCAGGAACTATATGCTCAAAGAAATTCTGCCGCTAAAGAAAGGAATATCGATCGCGGGAAAGAGCTAAAAGGCGAAATTGATTCGGAGGAGTCCAAGCTAAAAGAATTAAAAGAAAGCTTGGATACTTTACTGCTAAGTATTCCCACCATCCCCAAAGATGATGTAAAAGTTGGAAAAGATGAAAGAGACAACGAAGTTGTTCGAAAAAACGGAGAACCTCGCAAGCTTACTTTTAAACCTAAAGACCATTTGGAGTTAGGTGAGCTTTTGGAAATTATAGATGTTGAGCGGGCGGCAAAAGTGTCGGGAGCGCGTTTTGCATATTTAAAGAATGAAGGAGTTTTATTGGAAATCGCTCTTATCCGTTTTGCCCTAGAAACTTTAACCAAAGAAGGATTTACTCCAATTATCCCGCCTACATTAATTAATGCCGAAGTAATGAAAAAACTTGGATATATGGAAAACGGTGGGGATGAAGACATGTTTCGTCTGACAGAGGATGGAAAAGTTTTGGTAGGGACTGCTGAGCAATCAATTGTTCCGATGCATATGAACGAAGTTTTCGTTCAAAACCAATTACCGAAAAGATATGTCGGTTTCTCCTCGTCATTTCGAAGGGAAGCAGGTTCTTATGGAAAAGATACGAGGGGAATTCTTCGCGTCCATCAGTTTGACAAAGTAGAAATGGTTTCATATGTCGTCGAAGGAAAAGATGACCAAGAACATGAATATTTACTAGGAATTGAAGAAAAATTTTCCCAAGCATTAGGAATTCCTTATCAAGTCGTAAAAATGTGTACAGGGGATTTAGGTTTCCCTGCTTCCCGAAAGTATGATGTAGAAGCTTGGATTCCGACGCAAGGGAAATACAGAGAAGTTACTTCTACTTCTACAACAGGTGATTTTCAAGCAAGACGCTTAAACATAAAATATCAGGAGGTTCCGCCAGTCGGCGGAGAAAAAAAGTTTGTTCAAATTCTAAATGGAACAGCATTTGCGATTGGGAGAACTTTAATTGCAATTCTTGAAAACTATCAGCAGGAAAACGGATCTGTTGTGATTCCTGAAGTTTTAAGAAAATATACAGGATTTGATAAAATTCTTCCGAAAAACAAATAATTATGGATGGAGAACCACCACAAATCCCCGAATTAAAAACGTATGTAAAGCCTCAACCTAAAGAAGTATCTCCACAACAAGATCTATTAGAAGACGTCGTAAAAAATAGCTATGCAAGGCTTGGCACGTGGGTGTTTCATGCTCCTGGGGTAGATATTAGTGGTAATGGAACTGTTCTTTCGAAGGATGAATTTAATAGAAGAGTGAGAAGAATTAAACAAAGATGGAATAACAGCTCAATTAATAGACTACTAAGTGGTAAAGATGGTACTTATCTCGACGGATCTGTCGTTTCCGAAAACTTAACCCGTTTTCATAATGGGACTAGTGATATACCTTTAAGCGCTCATAATCTCTACAAAGACCGGGTATTAACAGATGCCTTAAAAGAAAACCCTATTGTTGATTTTGTGTATGTGGGTCCCTGCACTGATTTTGATATGAAAACACAAGAGGGAAAACCGGAACGAAACTGGTTTGGGAAGTCAAAAAAAACTACAGAAGAAATAATAGATTTGGAAAATCCCCATACCGTCCCTTTCAACGAGATTATAACTGGAGAAGGACTTCCAAATACGAACGAACCGGCAGTTCTCTTTGCTTACCAATTCACCTCTAACTTCTTAACCGAATTACAACACTTAGATAGAGAATTTGATAGAGGATTTGTATATAGAGATCCTGCCAATAGAGGAGGTAACTCGTTTATTGTTGTTGCGGTATTGCCTGAGAGTATTGGTAAAAGAATGCAGGAGACGATTAGGCAAGATCCTCTATTTGCGAGAAAAGTTGCAATGGGTTTAGCTGATGAAAAATTTGATCTTTCCACAAGCGGCTATAGAAAACCTAATTATGAGGAAATGAGAGGAAAAGGTCTCAAGATGTATGTCGCTTTAGACTTAGATAAGCCATTAAGTCACAGACGGCATCAACCACACACTTTTGATTCCAAGAATGTTGTTGATATAGATTCTTTAACTTCTAAGACAGCATAATTTAATAATTGTAAAAAATTCTTCCGAAAAAATCGTAAATTTTTAAAGAAAAAAAATACGTTTTTTTTCAAAAATATCCATTTTTTTAGCCTCAAAAAATATTTTTTATTTTTGTAATTTTTGCCTGATTATCAATCTAAATTAAGTGTTTTGAAGCGAGTTATTTTCCTTGACATTTTTTTTATTTTTTTACACGATAATTATAGATCTCTATTCCGAGTTTGATCTTTCAAACAAGGAAACCCTCCTTTATAGAATTCCGGAGGGCGAGGGGAGGTGTACTGTCCATGGCTAAAAAAGCAAAGAAAAAGAAGAAATAACTAGAGTTTAATCTCTAGATTTCGAATTGGTTTATACCAATTGATCAAATGGTATTATATCCCTCACCACAAGTGGGGGATATTACTTTTTGAACCTACTTTTGCTCGCAATAAGCGCTTCTTTGTGCTAAAATTTCAATATGTTTGGGACATTCAGTAAAATTTTTGATTCAAATGACCGTGAGGTAAAAAAACTTCTTCCAATAGTTTCAGAGATAAATGCATTAGAACAATCTATAAAGAAATTAAAAGACGAGGATTTTCCAAAAAAAACACAGGAATTAAAGAAGAGGATTCAGGAAGGAGAAAGCATTTTCTTAGTTTTGCCGGAAGCTTTTGCTCTTGCGCGCGAAGCAGCTTTTCGTTCCATTGGCCAACGACATTTTGACGTTCAACTTATCGCAGCAACCGTTTTGGCACAAGGAAAAGTCGCCGAGCAAAAAACAGGAGAAGGAAAAACTCTTTCTGCGGTTCCCGCTTTATACTTACACGCCCTAACCGGTAAGCCTGTACATTTGGTTACTGTAAATGATTATTTGGCTCGACGTGACGCGGGATGGATGGGAGCAGTTTTTAATTTCCTTGGAATGAGTGTTTCTTCAATAATTTCCGAAAGCTCATTTATTTATGACAAAGATTTTGTCGATGAAGAAGCAAAAGATTACAGGCTTATAAACTTAAAACCAATCACAAGAAAAGAGGCATATCTTGCTGATATTGTTTATGGAATAAATTCAGAATTTGGTTTCGATTATCTTCGGGACAATATGGCTAGCAACGAAGAGGAACTGGTCCAAAGAGGTTATTATTATGCTGTAATTGATGAAGTTGATTCTGTTTTGATTGACGAAGCAAGAACTCCCCACATCATTTCTATGCCTGATGCTACTCCTTCAAACAAATATTATGAATACTCAAAAATTGTTGATAAGTTAAGCTCAAGCATTGATTATAAAATTGATGAAAAGTCCAGAACTGCTCATCTTACCGACCATGGAATTGGGAAAGTTGAAAAACTTTTTGGAATAAAAGACATTTATGAAAAAGATTTTGATACGGTTTACCACATTGAGGCTGCTTTAAAAGCAAATACACTTTTCCATAAGAATAAAGATTATATAGTCCGTGATAATCAGGTTATTTTAGTTGATGAATTTACCGGCCGATTGCTTGAGGGAAGGCGGTTGTCAGAGGGGTTGCACCAGGCAATTGAGGCAAAAGAGGACGTTCCAATACAGCAGGAATCAAAAACTCTTGCGACTGTTTCGCTTCAAAATTATTTCAGAATGTATGAGAGGCTTGGAGGAATGACCGGTACTGCGGTTACGGAAGCCGAAGAATTTCACAAAATTTACAAGCTTGATGTTGTTGTAATTCCTACCAATAAGCCTATGCTCCGAAAAGATGACGGGGATGCAATTTATAAAACAACTCGGGCAAAAGTAGCGGCAGTTGTAGCAGAAATAGAAGAAGCTTACAAAAAGGGTCAGCCTGTATTGGTCGGCACGACATCAATTGATAAAAACGAAATTATTTCCGAATATTTAAAAAGAAAAAAAATTCCTCACGAAGTATTAAATGCTAAAAACCACGAGAGGGAAGCTTTGATTATTAAGGATGCGGGAAGACTTAGTGCAATAACAGTTGCTACAAATATGGCGGGAAGAGGAGTTGATATTGTTTTGGGTGGACAACCTCCTTCCATGTTTGAGCTTCAATACCAGGATAAAGAAGGCAAGAAAAGGTTTGAAAAAGAGATGGATGCATGGAAAAGAGAAAATAAGGAAGTAAAAAATGCCGGCGGACTTTTCGTCATAGGAACAGAAAAACATGAATCAAGACGAATTGACAACCAATTGAGAGGCCGTTCCGGAAGACAAGGAGATCCTGGGAGAAGCTTGTTTATCGTATCTTTGGAGGACGATTTGATGAGGATTTTCGGAGGAGAGCAAATTTCCGGTCTTATGACCCGTTTTAATTTCCCTGAGGACCAACCCCTTGCCCATGGTTTGGTATCAAGAGTTATCGAGCAAGCGCAAGTAAAAGTAGAAGGATACAATTTTGAAATTAGGAAAAGTTTGCTCGATTATGATGATGTTTTAAACAAACAAAGAGAAATCGTGTACGAAATGCGAAGAAGCTTTGTTTCAGGCGGAAAAGACCTCTCACAAGTGATATTAGACAAAATTCAGGAGAAAATAGCTCAAATAGTGGAGTTTAACTCTGCGCTTGAAGATGGGAGCGGAAGAGAAAAAATCGTTGAAGCTTTTGCCGAAATTATTCCTTTTGATGAAGAATCAATAAAGCAGATTTTTAATCAAATAGAGCAGTTAAAAGATAATAAAGGAATTTCAGATTTTCTTTTTGGAATTGCCTCTCAATTATTTGGTAAAAGAGAAGAAACTTTTGGTAAAGAAGCGCATAATTACGTGCTAAAAATGGTTTCGCTATCCGTGATTGATAATATTTGGATGGATCATCTAACCGCTATGGAAGATTTAAGAACAGGTATCGGTTTGCGAGGATACGGGCAACGTGACCCGCTTATTGAGTATAAAAATGAAGCGTTCCAAATGTTTGAACAATTAGTCTTGTCAATTGATGACGGAATAGTTACAAGGGTTTATAAAGTTCATGTAGAGCATAATCATCCCGAACCTCAAGAACCTGTCCGACAGAATATTATGTTAAATCAGCCAGAAGCAGAAATCGGGGAGAAAAGTCAAAAATCAAAAGTCAAAAATCAAAATTTAAATTCAAAAGTTCAAGGCTTGGGGAACGGAGAAAATAAAAAGCTTGGGCGTAATGATCCCTGTTGGTGCGGTTCAGGTAAGAAGTGGAAGAAATGTCACTATCCGAATTAGTTTAAATGCTTGCGATTTAAATAAGGTTTTTGAGGAAGGAGAGGATTTGGTCTAGAAATTTTGCTACTACGTCTGCAGAGCCTTTTGCTTTAATTTCTACTTTTACATTTGAAGAAGGAATGCTTGTAACAGAAGGAGTAACGGTCGTTGATGGGGTAGCAGATGGTGAAGGAGTTAGGGACACTTCCTGGCCATTTATCTCAATCTTAAACCTTCCTTGACCTGTCCCCAGAACGTTTATTTCTTTTGCAAACTTTGTCCCGTCGACAATATTCCCTTCCACTCTAACAATTTTTCCGACTTCAAGAATCCCTTTTTGTTCGAATTCTTTAACTTTTGAGGGGTCAATTGTTATAGTTTGCCCGAGGACTACAAAAGTATTCCCGGAGATAGAAGTTATTCCTCCGCGTGCTTCAAATTTATTTTCTTTAGTCTCGAATCTAAATGGGTTTAGGTTTGGCTGAACGTTCACGTTGTTTTCCTCTTCAACCTCATTTTCCTCTTCAACCTCATTTTTTTCCTTATTTTCAATTTTTATCTCAACTTTGGATTTGTCAGAGTCTTTGCTTTTGTTGTCACCCTCATGAGCAAGTGCTATTGGGGCGCTTGACAATACCAAGACTGCGATTAAAATAAATACCTTGTTTTTTGCGTTCATAAAAATATAACGGACGAGTTTCTGTTTCGTTACAAAGTAATTAAACAAGACAACATGTTACGAAAGTCTATGTTCAACCGTTTTAATAATAAACGGAAAGAGTAGTATAATTGTTTTCTTATGAATGAGGAAGTTGAAAAACTTGTTCTTTCCGCAAAAAAAGGATGTAAAACTGCATACGGCAAAATATATGAGATTTATATTAAAAAAATCTATCGTTACGTTTACTTTATGGTTTACAGTAAAGAGCTTGCCGAGGATATTACACAAAATGCTTTTATTAAAGCTTGGATCTCTTTACCTGGTTTTGACCAAAAAAGAGGCACTTTTCAATCCTATTTATATGCAATCGCCAGAAATTTGGTTTTCGATTTTCAAAGGAAAAGAAAAGAGATATCTTTGGAAGTAATTGCAGATATTTTGCCTTCAAATGAGGATTTGGAGGAAATTGTGAACCAAAGCATGGTTAAGGAGATAACGCAAAAAGCTTTATCGACCCTTGAAGATGAAGAAAAGGAAATTGTTGTTTTGAGGTATTTTGAAGAGATGTCATATGCTGAAATAGGGAAAATATTAGGGAAAGGGGAAGGAGCGGTAAGAGTGAGGTTGCATAGGATTTTGAAGAAATTGAAAGCTTATCTTAAGGAGAATAATTATGAAAATTGAAAAATTGCTACAATTTGAAAAAAATAAATATTTAATGAATAATCCGTCTGAGGATTTTATGCAAAACGGTTGGAAGCAAGTCCGGGAAAAATTGCCTGAGATTAAAAAGGAAATTCATTTTTTTGACAAGAACTTGGCCCGTTTGTTTGCCGTGTTGATACTTTTGGTTACTTCGCTTTTTGGTCTAATTCAAGTAGCCCAGGGTGCGCTCCCAGGGGAACCTCTTTATGCTGTAAAAAGGTTTTCGGAAAACATTGCATCAGTTGTTTCAAAACCTCAAGTGAAAGCAGAGAATAGGGCAAAAGAAATCGTTGATTTGGCTAACAAAAAGAGAGATTCAGAAATTAAAAAAACTGTCGAAGAGTACAGGGAAAACATTAGATCGGAAAAAGAAAACCTTAAATCAGATAACGAAAGAAAGGATTTGAGAGAAAGACTCGAAAAACAGGAGGAGGAATTCAAGAAAGCAATTGAGCAAAACTCTTCCTCCCGTGAAGAAATTAACAAGGCAATAGAGGCCAATCGTGAAGGACGAGATGAGGTAAAGACGGAAAATAAAATTGATAACAAGGAGGTAAAAGGCGAAAAAGTTTTTCGAAAAGAGGAAGGAAAAAACGATTAAAAAAATTAGTGTCGCCCCTTTAAAATTTTGCTATCATTAAAGCATGACGGCAAATAACTCTCCTTACCATAGTTTAAAAGATAAGTGGCTTAAAAAACATAAAGAGCTGCAAAAAAATCTTTGGGATAAGCACGAAGATGCTCTCGAAGAATTTATTAATAATTCAAAGCATTTGGCTATCGGAACGCTTTCAGGGATAATGCTTTTGACAAGTCCAATCGCTGGCCTTTTACCAACTCCGGGAGTCCATGCGAAAGAAGCGGCTTTTCCAATAAAACTTGATAAAAATATATTTTTGGTTTCAGATCTGGCAAATATTCTTCCAAATGAAGTCCGTCCCTTAACAAATACCGAAGAAGCGACAATTTCAGCTCTTCTTTCAAATAGATTTGGTCTTAAGGTTTCTCCAGAACTGGATGGGAAAAGACTAAATAGAAGTTATGGATTTATTGGAGCGGAACAACATTTGGCCCGATTTCCAGGTGACAATATGAATACTCATTTTGATACCGATAATGAAGCTTTAAGCTTTACTTCCTCCGGTATGGCTCCGGGACTTGGAGCTTGGGGGTATTTTGCTCCTTCTTACGATAACTTAAAACCAGAGGATAAATTAAAAGAGAAGTATTATATTGCGGCACAGACATTCCTGGCTCCGGGTTTCAATGAAAATGTACGGGATTTTATAACTTTCTTTAAGTACAGGAAGATGCTTATTGTTAATCCAAGCAATGGAAAAGCAATGGTTGTTGTTATTGGAGATGCTGGTCCAGCAGAGTGGACAGGAAAACATTTAGGGGGATCCCCTGAAGTTATGAAGTATCTGGAGCGGGTGGATGGTGCGCAAAAGGGAGCAGTGTTATACTTTTTTATTGACGATCATGAAAATAAAGTGCCGTTAGGGCCAATTGAAACAAAATAAATTCAATTTATTTATAATCTAATTATTATTAGTTAAAAATGAAACATAAAATTATTTTATTTTTGCTTCAAAAGAAAGGACGCAAAAATGATTAAGCATTTTTATAGTTATTTAATAGAACACGATACTTTAATAATTGAGTTGGACAATTTGGAGCTTTCAAAAAAAGAGAAAGAACATCTTATTTCAATTGCGGAATCAAGCATTCATTATGTCGTAATTGATACTGTGCTTACAGAGCTGCCGCAAAAAGAAAAAAAGACGTTTTTAGATAACTTAAAATCTGCTGATCATGAAAAAATCTGGAAGCATTTGTTTAAAAAAACAGATGACATTGAAGAAAAAATAATTAAAGCGGTAAATAATTTAAAGAAACAGTTAAAAGAAGATATGGATGGTTTAAAAGTCAGTCGATAAAGAATTATTTTTTTGTTGTTTTAACCTTAATTCAGGATTATGTTTTGGCAACTTTATCAAAAAAACACTCCCTTTATTTAGTTTAGAGTGTACCTCGATAATTCCTTGATGCCTTTCTATTATTTTTTTTGTTAAAAATAATCCCAAACCCATGCCTTCTTTTCCATGATGTTTTCCTTTATAAAAACTTTCAAAAATGTGCGGCAAATCTGCCTTGTTAATCCCTTTCCCTCTGTCGGTAACCGAAAGGATTAAAAAGCCTGAATCGGAAGATAAAGATAAAACTATTTCCGATTGTTGAGGGGAAAACTTCGCCGCGTTATTGAGAAGATTTAAAATTACTTGAATTATTTTATCAAAATCACAATAAACGTCATCTTTTTGGGAAAATAACTGATTTTGGAAAATAACTACTCTTTCGGGACGCATAGTACTAAAAGTAAGCATAGCTCTTCTAATAATTTCTTGTAACCTATTTTTCTTAAAGCGGTATTTCAAATCCCCTGTTTTAATTTGGTCTAATTGAAAGAGCTCATTGAATAAATTTATCAATCTTGTAGTTTCGGACGAAAGAGTTCTAATCCATTTGGGATCCGGTTTCCCTCCTTTTTCAGCTCTCTTTTTCAACAATTCTATGAAAGTAATTATGGTTGTTAGCGGTGTTCGTAGTTCATGAGAAGCCATGGAAATAAAAAGATCTCTCAGCCTAAGCTCGTTTTTTACCTTCGTATAAAGCTGGATGTTTCTAATGGCAAGACTTGCTAAGGACCCGAAAATCTTTAGATTTGCTAAAAAATTATCATTAAAATGTTTTTCTTCAGATGACTGTAAAGTTAGAACTCCTATAGATTTATTGTTAAATTCCAGCGGAATAATAATCAAAGATTTAACTCCTTGATTAATAATTTCAGGATGTATCTCTTTTATTACTTTTGTTTTTAGAATGATAGCTTTACCGGATTTAAAAGAGGCGTAGGTAAATCCTTCTTTACGCGGTTCATCGGTTGGATATTTTGTGTTTGTAAAATGCTGAATTAACCTTCCATTTTGCAGAAGGAAGATGGTCCCATATTCTGTCTCTGACAATTTCATTGCTTCCTCAACTATGGTTTTGTAAATTTCATCAGGAGTCAGGGGGACGAGAAGTTTTGCAGCAGATTCGTAAATGTTTTCAAGATTTGCGAGCATAATAAGCGCGTATAGTATACACCTTTCTTTGACAAGATGAACGGATAACTCTTATATTTTTCTTACCCTTTTTTTCTTGATCTCTTATGCTTGTTCTTTAGCATATAGTTGTGAAAGAAAAAGTTTCCGAAAGTTTAAAAAAAGCAAACATTTTTTATCATTTTTGGAACGTATTAAGTGCTCCATGCGAAGAGGAAGAAGCAAAAAAGTCATTTTCTTTCCCCCTTTTCCATTTATATGATTTTTTTGGATTTCCCAAACCCCAAATTTGAGAGAACATAACTCCTTGAAAGAAAGCTTACACTAATAGTTTATTCCAAATCTAAAAAAGGAGTACTTATTAAGCACCCCTTTTTATAAATCTCCAAAATATACTTGTCACACTTCACCACGGTTCAGGATCCTTCCTATAGCAATCAACGCCACTGCTCCTACCACCGCTACAATCAGGCTGTAGATATTGAATCCACTTACGCCCGGTTGTCCAAAAAGATTCATTATAAACCCACCTATTATTGCTCCCACAACTCCCAAAACTATATCCATTAGAAGTCCTTGTTGGCCGGCTTTGCCCATGACTAGTGAAGCAATCCATCCGGCAAGACCTCCAAAAACAATCCATAAAATGATATTCATACTTTCACCTCCCTCCTTAAAATTAGCATTTGAAGTTTAAGATTATGAAATGATAATTGAATAAAGGGGGAGTAAGAGTAGGGTAAGAACTGGTTGGCTAGTCTTTTATTACGTAACCAAAGCCGCGAATGGAGTGAATAAGAGGTTTTGGAGAATCCGAATCAACTTTTTTTCTAAGATATCCCATATAAACATCTACAACTCGAGTTTCGATATCAGGCGAGGAAAGCCAAATTCTATTTAGAATCATTTCTCGACTGAGAACCCTGCCTTTATTGCTCATAAGGTATTCAAGAAGCTTAAATTCGGTAGGTGTTAGGCTAATTTTTCTTGCACCTCTTTTTACCTCTAATGTTGTGTTGTCTAATTCTAATTCCGCAACCTTTAGCTTTGAATTACCTTTTTGTCTTAGCCTTGCTTTTATTCTTGCTAAAAGCTCTTCGGCCTCAAAAGGTTTTGGTAAGTAATCATCAGCCCCCAGATTTAAGCCGTGGACGATATCGGAAGTGGTTCCTTTTGCTGTCAGAATAATTACCGGGATATCTGGATTCCTCTTTTTTATTTCTGAGCAAACAGCGTCTCCGCTGATATCCGGTAAGCCGAGGTCCAAAACCACAATATCCGGAGGTGACTTTTTTACAATATTAAGAGCTGAAATTCCGTCGGACGATGCTTCAACAGAAAAACCTGCTTCAAGAAGCATTTCTTTTAAATACTCTTGGATGTCTTTGTCGTCTTCAACAACGAGAACCTTAAACAGCATGACTCTATTATACAAATTTAAAAAAGGAAATCAATACAAAGAGTTTAATCTTTCCAACTTCTTACAAATTTCTTAAGGATTCCTTAAATTTGAATATTATAGGTTAGTTATCCTTCGAAGTTTCTTTGCTGTGTCTTTCTTCAATTTTTTTAATTTTATCATTTACAGCCCTTTCAATGTTGACTCCCGCAGCTTCTGCTAATTGAATTGTTGTTATAATTACATCAGCAAACTCTTGGTAAACATTTCTTCTATCAAATTTTTCAAGTTTTGCTTTTCTTTGAAGTCTTAAAATTCCCAATATATCGTTACAAAGTTCTCCGACCTCTTCATTTAATTTCACGGTTTTTGTAAGGATTTCTTTCTCCCGAGGTGTATAAAGTTTGTATTTGGGAGCGGTTTTTTCCGTCATCAATCTAATTTTTTCCTGAAGAGTTTTTAAGTTCATACAGAAATTATATCAAAGTTTGAAAAGGTTGGTATAATAAGGTGATGAAAATCCAGCTTGAAGAAGAAAAGGTTGAAGAGAGATGGGATTTAAAAAGAATATTGATTGGCGTTACTCTTTTGCTAATTTTTTTAGGAATAGGTTTTTATTATTTATTAAATTTAGTAAAAAAAGAAAACATTTTTGGAAGAAGAACCCTTGGGGTTTCAGCAAAAAATGAAGAGAGGGAGGTTCCGCCTCTTCCAACAAAAGACGACATTTCAAAAATAATAAGCGGTGCCCAGCAAACTCTTTCTCAAATTACCTATGAAAATGTTACTTCTTCTCAAGCAGCTATACAAAAAATTATTAAAGATTTAAATTTGCTTGAAGGAAAAAACGAAGGAAATGTAATTTGCCAAATCCTATGTAAAAAATAAATATGGAAGAAACAATAAAAAAAGCACAAATACTACTTGAGAGGTTAAATCTTCTTGAAAAAAAGAAAAAAATTGAAATAATCCAAGCAGAAAGCAGCGACCCGGATTTTTGGAAGGATAATGAG
>JAKAHW010000138.1 GCA_021825285.1 bacterium | reverse complement strand
GGGCAGTAAAAACTTCAACATTTTCTTCCCTCTCTAGTCTTTCAATTACTATTTGTGTGTGTAAAAGCCCCAAAAACCCGCATCTAAATCCGGGACCAAAAATTTGAGAATGCTCAGGGGCAATAGCCAAAGACGCATCATTAAGCTTAAGCTTAAACAAAGCTTTACGAAGAGCCTGGTATTCACTATTTGAACTCGGATAAATGGAAAGATACACAAAAGGTTTTGAAGGCATAAACCCGGGAAGCGGTATCCCTGGGTTTTTAACAGTTGTAATTGTATCGCCAACTTTTGCATCGGTTATGTCTTTTATATTAGTAATAATGTAACCTACTTCACCATTTTCAAGATTCACAGCCGGCTCAAAACCAGGTTTCATATATCCGGAATCTAAAACTAAAGCCTTTGAGTTATCAGATAAAAACACTATTTCCTCTCCCTTTTCAATCCTTCCGTTTTTAATTCGAACAAAAATTACAATACCGCGATGCTCATCATAAATTGAATCAAAAATATATGCCTGAGCAGGTTCTAGAATTGACCCCGAAGGCGCAGGAATTTTTTCAATTATTTTTTCCAATAAATCGTCTACTCCTTCGCCGGTTTTTGCTGAAACATAAAGTATTTCGCTCTTTTCAAAGCCAAAAGTTTTCACCAAATCTTCTTCTACCTCATCCACTCGCGCATGAGGAAGATCAATTTTATTCAAAACGGGAATTATTTTTAAACCAAGTTTTTTTGCAAAATTGTAATTGGCAACTGTTTGAGCCTGAATCCCCTTCGTAGCGTCAACGACTAAAACCGCTCCCTCACAAGCGTAAAGCGTTCTAACAACTTCATATGAAAAATCAACGTGTCCCGGAGTGTCAATTAAATTTAGAATATATTCCTTTCCATTTAAGGAGTATTCCATTCTCACGGCTGCCAATTTTATGGTTATTCCACGTTCTCTTTCAATTGGATTTTGGTCAAGATACTGCTCTTTTTGATTTTTTGAAATTGTTCCGGTTGTTTCAAGAAGCCTATCGGCAAGAGTCGACTTCCCATGATCAACATGGGCAATTATGGCAAAATTTCTAATGTTGCTTTGTCTATTCACTTTGAAATTATATCAAACAAAGGTAAAAAAAGAGGGAAATTAAGATTTTATGGGTTTAGTTTTGAGCCGTCGATTATTTCTCCAACCTGTTTTAGAATCTTTTGTCTTGTTCCAAACTTTTTGATTACTGCGAGTATATAATATGCTTCCTTAATATCTAACAACCAGGTAAAGAAAATAAAAGCAACTAACCCTAGGACTGAAGCAATACTCGTCAGAAAAAACAAATTAATGGTTCTTGTGGTATCAAAAACTAATTGATCAAGTAATTTTATTGGCACATATAAAGCTATCCCCATGATTACGGTTGAGATAAGTATTTTCCCGAAACTAAAAAACATGTGCATTTTGGGAAGAGCTATCCTTCTGTTAAGTAAAACTATCATAAAGATTACACTCGCAATAGTAGAAATGGAATAGGAAAAAGCAAGATAATATATTGGTAATTTATAAACAAGTAAGAAAATGTAGGACGCGAAAATGTTAAGAATAACGGAACCAATCGTTATAAAGAAAGGTGTTTTTGAATCTTTATGGGCATAAAAACAACGGGATAAAAGATAAATTAAGGCCTGAGCTGTTACAGATAGCGAAAAATAGGCAAGGGTAAGACCGGTATCTACTGTTGCATTCCAATCAAAACGAGAGGCACCAAAAAAAAGCCTTATAATTGGAATTCGCAAAACTATCAGAAGCGCGCTAATCGGAAGGGTCAAGTAAACTATTTGATTAAAAGAACTTATAAATATAGAAAGGAATTCGTTTTTTTCTTCTGATTTCAATGAAAGTGCAGGAAAACTGGCTTGAGCTATAGATTGACCAAAAAGAAGGACAGGCGCCATAACAAGAGTTTGGGCAAGGTCAAAAACTACCAGGCTTCTTGCCGAAATAAAGGAAGCAAAGAATACGTTTGCGGTCACTGCAATTTGTGAAACAACCAATGTCAAAGACCGAGGAATCATTAGGCTTACAACCTTTAAAACTCCATTTCTTAAATCAAAACTAGGTAAAAATTTAAAACCAGTGGAACTTAATAAAGGAATTTGAACCAAGCAGAAAAGAATTGAGCCGATTAGAACCCCGATTGTTGCTCCATAAATTCCAAAGCCCATAAAGTATGAAAAAATTATTAAACCCAGAATTATACCCAAATTATAAAAAGCGGTAGCAATACCGGGAATTACAAAATGCTGGAAAGATTGAAGCATTGCAGTCATAACGGTTCCTAAAATAAAGAAAACTTGAGAAAGCTGAATAATAATCATAAGATTTGCCATTAAAGATAGCTCTTGTTTTGAAAAGCCCGGAGCGACAAAGGATGCTAATTGATAGGAGAAAGCCATTACGATTGCTGAAACAAAAACAAAAAAAATAATTCCCAATGTAATTAATGATGAGGTAAAAGAAAAGGCTTCATTTTTCTTATTTTTTGAAAGATATTCTGTAAAAACCGGGATAAAAGAAGCAGAAAGCGCCCCGGCGATAACTATTTGAAAAAGAAAATCAGGAATTCTAAATGCAGCAAAGAAAACTCCAAGATTGCTAGAGGCCCCGAAAAGGGAAACTAAAATTCTATATTTTAAAATTCCTAAAACTTGGGAAAAAATAGTGGTTAGGATAATAAAAGAAGCTGCTGTGAAAATATTTGTCTGCTTGGACGTAAAAGCGCCTATACTTTTTTTTACTAAAGAGGAAACCATAAAATTTCTTATTAAACCACAACTAATATCTCCAGCCTAAAATAGGCTTGAACACAAATTGTTTTTTCTAGTATAACATGCTAAAATACCTCCATGCCATTATTAAAATCAGCAACTAAAAAATTAAGACAGGATAAA
>JAKAHW010000137.1 GCA_021825285.1 bacterium | reverse complement strand
AAGGAAGAAACATTATATGTCTAAAATAATTGGAATAGATTTAGGAACAACAAATTCATGTGTAGCTGTAATGGAGGGCGGAAGTCCAAAAGTTATCTTTTCTTCGGAAGGAAGAAATGTAACACCTTCTGTCGTTGATCCTGTCGAAAGGGTTGTGGGAGATGTGGCAAAACGCCAAATGGTACTCAAACCAAAAAGAATAATCTTTTCAATAAAAAGGTTAATGGGAAGACGTTTCAAAGATGAGTCGGTACAAAGAGACATGAAGCTTCTACCTTATTCCGTAAAAGATGGTCGAGACGGAATGGCAGTAGTTGAAGTGGAAGGGAAAACTTATACTCCTCAAGAAGTTTCGGCTCAGATTCTTCAAAAACTTAAGAAAGATGCTGAGAGTTATCTTGGAGATAAAGTTACTCAAGCGGTAATCACTGTTCCGGCATATTTTGATGATGCTCAGAGACAAGCAACCAAACAAGCAGGAGAAATTGCAGGACTTGAAGTTCTAAGAATTATTAATGAGCCAACCGCCGCAGCACTTGCTTATGGACTTGACAAAAAACATGCCCACACAATTGCTGTTTACGATCTTGGAGGAGGAACATTTGATATTTCAATTTTAGAGTTAGGGGAAGGTCTTTATGAGGTAAAGGCAACGAACGGAGACACTCATCTTGGAGGAGACGATTTTGATCAGGTTATTATAAATTATTTAGCAGATGAATTTAAAAAAGACAATGGAGTCGATTTAAGATCCGACCCTCAAGCTTTACAGCGTTTAAAAGAAGCAGCAGAAAAGGCAAAAATAGAGCTATCTTCTTCAAATGAAGCCGAAATCAACCAGCCATTTATAACTATGGGCGCTGCCGGTCCTCTCCATTTGAATGTTAAATTAACTCGGGCAAAACTTGAAAGCCTGGTTGGGGATCTTATTAAAAACACTTTTGATCCGGTCGCAAAGGCCTTAAAAGATGCCGAGGTCGGTAAAGATAAAATAGATGAAATCATAATGGTCGGAGGAATGACAAGGATGCCAAAAATTATCGAAGAAGTAACTAAATTCTTCGGTAAGGAACCAAATAAATCCGTAAATCCTGATGAGGTTGTGGCAGTTGGGGCTGCTGTTCAAGGAGGAGTATTGGGAGGAGATGTTAAGGATGTTCTCCTTTTGGACGTTACGCCATTAACTCTTGGTATAGAAACGCTTGGCAGTGTTTCAACTCCAATTATTGAAAGGAATACGACAATCCCAACAAAAAAATCTCAGGTCTTTTCAACTGCCGCTGATAACCAGACTCAAGTAGAAATCAACGTAGTGCAAGGAGAAAGACCAATGGCAGCAGATAATAAATCACTCGGGCGTTTTGTTCTTGATGGAATTCCTCCCGCACCCCGTGGAGTACCTCAGGTTGAAGTAACTTTTGATATTGATGCATCCGGAATCCTTTCTGTTGCTGCAAAAGATAAAGCGACCGGAAAAGAACAAAGTATAAAAATAACGGGCTCAACTGGATTAACCAAAGATGAAATTAATGAAATGACCAAACAAGCCGAAATAAACGCAGAAGAAGATAAGAAAAAGAAAGAAGCAGTAGATGCAAAGAACTCCGCAGACGCTCTTATTTTTACTGCAGAAAAAACACTTAAAGACATGGGAGAAAAGATAAAAGAAGATGTTAAAAAAGAAATAGAGGACAAAGTTAAGGCTCTCCGGGAAACAATGGAAAAAAACGATAAAGAAGAAATAGAAGCAAAAACAAAAGATCTTTCCGATTCGTTGCAAAAAGTTGGTCAGGAAATGTATGGTTCAAGTGGACAGCCCGGACAAGAACAAAAAGAAGAAAACCCAACAGAATCTTCCGAAAAAACTGAAAGTTCGGAAAGCAAAAAAGACGATTCAGAGCCTGAAGAAGGCGAAGTTGTAAATTAACCTTCAATTTATCCTCAAAACTATTTTTTTTCTCGTGAGAATGTGCTACATTTATAGTATATATGTGTGCGATAAACGAGGTAGAAACCGATTTCGGTTGCCTACCAAATGATCCTATTGGTTTTGTGCAGAAATTTTACGGTTGGGGTCTTGCTCTTCTCACATTTGTAGCTTTAATTTTTATGATAATAGGCGGTTATTATTTGCTGACTTCAAGGGGAGATTTTGAAAAACTTCGTAAAGGTAAATCTTTTATTTTTTATTCTATTGCCGGATTATTATTGGCAATATTCGGATTTGTTTTTATAGAAATAATTACGGGAGATATCTTAAAAATTCCCGGATTTAGTTAATAAATATGCGCAAATTACTGCCCGTCATACTGTTTTTTGGTTTCATCTATTTTTTCTTCTTTAAAGGAAGTGTTTCTGCTCAAACTTGGGTTTCGGATTCTGAAGTTACTTTTGTCGGAAAGACAGGGGCACGTTCCGGCGAATTCCTAGACTGGACTTTACAAAATTACGATTGGGTTTGCGTTACAAAGGCAGCGGATAAATGCAATAACGCTCAAAATCCCTTGATACCCTTTTGGGTTTTAGTAAGAAATATTGTCTATGCTTTGGTTGCACTGTTCGTATTGGCAACTGCTTTTATACTTGTTATCACCCGCGGTCAAAATATCACTTTGATGCGTTTTCTTCCAAGGTTTATTTTTATTATTGCCTTAATAACCCTATCTTTTTCTTTAATTCAATTTATTTATATTGCAGCTGATATAATTCAGGGATTTTTCCTTAAGCCCGGAGGCCACATAATCGGCACACAAGACCTTTTGTATATAGGTTTTGACTACAAGTCTTTCACAGGTTACAGGCTCCAAGGCTCTCAATACGACGAGAGTGCTTTCATTTCGCTTCTTTTGGTTAGGCTTACCGCAATTACTTATTACGTAATGACCGGAATACTTTTGGTGAGAAAAATTATTCTTTGGTTCTGTATGATTGGTTCGCCGGTGT
>JAKAHW010000136.1 GCA_021825285.1 bacterium | reverse complement strand
GACCTCCTGGTTCCGGTAAAACCTTAATCGCAAAAACAGTTCCGTCAATTCTTCCTCCACTCTCTTTTGATGAAGCGCTTGAGGTCACAAAACTCTACAGCATCTCAGGCTTATTGGGTAAAAAACCTTTGATAAAAGTGAGGCCTTTCAGGAGTCCCCATCATACAACTTCTCATATTGGTTTGATTGGAGGATCTGCAAACCCAAAACCCGGGGAAGTTTCTCTGGCCCACCGCGGAGTTTTGTTTTTGGATGAATTTCCTGAATTTCCAAGACAAGTTTTGGAAAGCTTAAGGCAGCCTTTGGAAGATGGATTTGTGGTGATTTCACGAGCCCGTCAAAGAGTAAAATATCCAAGTATTTTTATGTTGGTTTCTGCTATGAATCCGTGTCCCTGCGGTTATTTTGGAGAAAAGACCAAGGAGTGTAAATGCGCCTATTCTCAAATTTTAAAGTATCAAAAGAAAGTTTCGGGCCCAATTCTTGACAGAATTGACATGCATATAAATGTTCCTGCGGTTGAGGTTGCAAAGATCACATCGGAAGAAAATACAGGCGAAGATTCAAAAACTATAAGAAAAAGAATTGTAAGAGCCCGCTTGAGGCAAGAAAAAAGATTTGCAAAAACAAAATTAGTGACAAATAGCGAAATGAATTCAAAAGATATTAAAGAAATGGTAAAAATTGACGATGACGCAAAAGATGTTTTAAAACAAGCACTTGTAAAGCTTTCTTTGTCTGCTCGTGCGTACCACAAAACCATTAAAGTTGCCCGCACAATTGCTGATCTTGAAGGTAAAGAAACCGTTCAACGGCCCCATATCTTGGAAGCTCTGCAATACAGGCCGAATAGGGAGATTTTTTCCTAAATACAGGCTTGAAGTTTTCTGAAATTTTCTTCCGGGTTCCCGTCTCCGAAGATAAAACTTGTTGCTACGAATCTTGTCGCTCCAGCCTCTTTTGCTAAAGAAATTGTCGCATCATTTATTCCTCCATCAACCTCAATTGGCAAATTACACTTTTCTTTTAAAGCTTTCACTTTTTCAAGGAGCTCAGGTAAAAATGTTTGTCCCGAAAACCCGGCCTGAATAGTCATCACGAGAATAGTGTCCAACTCTTCAAAAGGGATTTTTATAGAATCCAGCTCAGATTGTTTATCGAGCGCAAGCCCAACCTCTCCGTATTTTTTTGCATATCTCACAAATTCTTCTTGGTTTCCCATCTGTTCTACTTGTCCAATAAATCGTTTAAAACCTGAATCTGCAAAAGCCTGGATATAGTTTATGGGGTTCTGAACCATCAAGTGTGCTTCAAAAAAAGCATCTTGAGTTAAATCCTCAAAAACAGAGGGGCTCAAAAATGTAGTATTGGGAGCAAAAATGCCGTCCAAAACATCGATGTGAATAGTTTTAGCTAATGGTTTAATTGTTTCAATTTTGTTTTTAGCCGAGTTTAGGTCTTTATCTTCGGTTCCGGGGCTTGGAATTATTTCAAACATTTTCTAATTTTCCTCAATATCGTTAATCTCTTCAATTCTTCGAAGTCTTTTTGCTGCTTCATTAAAAGGTGTATTTAAAAAAACTTGAATCAATTTTTTTGCTTTATCAAAATCAGTGAAGTCCGAAGCGATTGCCAGGATATTTATGTCATCATCATTTCGCCCAGCTTCTACCTGTTTTTCATTCATTCCAAGTCCGCATCGGATTCCCTCAATTTTATTTGCAACAATATCGACACCAACTCCACTTCCACAAATCAGAATTCCACGCGAACCATTTTCCCCTGCAACTTTTCTTGCCACTTTCTCTGCAATTATCGGATAGTCATCGTCGGGGTCTTTTTCGAAAGCTCCTAGGTCTTCTATATTTGTTTCTGAACCTAAAAACCATTCTTTAACTCTCTCTTTTAACTCGAATCCTTTGTGGTCTGCTCCGATAATTATTTTCATTTTTGCCCCCTCGCGTTTATAAAAATATTATAAAATTTTTGGTAGTTAATGTTTATGCGCTCGATTGCTTCCTCTTTTTCAATTTGTCCGCTTGTGTAGTATACCAGAGGATCCCAAAAAACTGTTCTTCCTACAGCAAATCCGACAACTCCCGGAACGGGTGCGCCGGTTTTTAACCAATGAATTACATGTGCTTCTTCTTCTCCTCTTCCTAAAACTACAATTCCGACATTCTCCCGCCCGTTAATTTGGGCTTGTTGGACCGCTTTTTCATAATCTTGCCTCAGCTCCATTCCTTCAATTTTCCAAATATCCGGTTCAACTCCTCTATTTTGGAGCTCCTCCATCATCCTCAAGGTAAGACTTGGCCTTAAATTTTTGTCGAACTCTTCTTGGCTTGAATTTTTTATTTCTTCTTCCGTTGGAATTACCAAAGGCTCGAGTAAAAACTTAAATCCATTTTGGTGGCAAAAATCCGTTAGGCTTTTCAGCTTTTCAGCTTGTTTTTGGTTTAAAATTTTATCCCCTTCAGGGTTATAACGTATTAAAGCTTTTGCGTAGTCCGGATTATATTTTCTAATGTGATTAAATTCTTCCTCTCCATATTCGAAATCAAATTCGCTTTGTCCGCTTTTTTCCGTTGTTAAAATTGTCCTGTAGCCTTCGTTTTTCGCGTTTTGAAGAATTTGGCTTCCGAACTCTTCATCTACCAAAATTGCAGCTTCATCTTTTGGAACACCTTCTGAAACAGCCTTTTTAAAAGCTACATAAATTATTTCCTTTTCTTCTTTTATTTTTTCAATTTCTGCATCTGTGGGCGGTCTGTCATGAATTCCAAGCATGTTTTTAGTAAATGAGGAACGGTGGTCAAAAGGAAGAATTGCTAAAATTTTTGTGTCCATAAATTAAATTTCAGAAGCTTCGTAATCTTTGAAGTTTTCAAGCTCTTGTTTTAGCCCCCCAATATTTAAAAGTCCCGGTTGTGCTCCAATAAATTTCATTACAGACTTTGAAT
>JAKAHW010000135.1 GCA_021825285.1 bacterium | reverse complement strand
GGTTTTGCTTGTCGTATTCGATAACTAGGGCATCTCCTTTTGCACCAATATCTAGAAGAATTTCATTTGGGGTAAGTTTCTTGACAGTCCCCTCGACTATATCGCCTTTTTTGAGTGTCGTGACTGAATTACCCATGCGTTGCATAAGCTCCGCCATGGATGAAGCTTGCCCTGAACCTGTTGAATGGGCGCCTTGGGCTTTAGAAGTTTTTGATGTATTTGCTTTTATTTTGTCGCTCACGCATAAATCCCCCTTTTTTTAGAAGTTTTAACATTTTAACACAAGCCTCTCCCCTTTTCAATTGATGCCCTTTTTATTTGACTTTTTCCTCCAAACTTAAGTAAAATAACAATATGGATATCGACGAAAAGGTAAAAGATAAGATTTATATTCAGGATTACTCGCCAAAACCAAAGATTGAGGGAGTAAAAATAATCTCTGTTAAAAATTTCGTGGGTGAAGATGGCGATTTTTCAGAACTTTTAAGGATTGGTGAAAATGGAGAAATTGCGGATCTCCCGGACTTTAAAATTGCACAAATAAACAGAAGCAGACTCATTCCCGGATCAATTAAGGCTTGGCATATCCATTTAAATCAGGAAGACGTTTGGTATCTTCCGCCCTCAGACTCGCTATTCGTAGGGTTGCTTGATATAAGAGAAGCTTCTTCAACAAAAGGAGTCTCTATGAGAATTAATTTAGGTGGAGGAAATTCTACTCTGCTTTACATTCCCCGTGGGGTTGCTCATGGGATGAAAAATAATTCAAAAAAGGATATAAACCTTTTCTATTTCGTAAATCAACAATTCAATCTTGAAAATCCTGACGAAAGAAGACTTCCCTGGGATACACTTGGAATCGACTTCTGGGAAACCCCGAAGGAGTAATTTTAAATCTTATTGAAAAGCAACTAACCACTTGCTATACTTTGGAAAAATGACTTTAGTTGAAGTTGTTCCTCGTGCCCGAGATATGGCTGAAACAGGAATACCCCCTGTTTTTACGGTTGTTAGAAAAGACAACATAGTTCCCCTATTTCCAGGCAAAGAGACGGAACAACCACCTCATTTTACAGTTGATTTTGAAAAAGGAGAAGTAAGTCGTGATGGATCTCCCCTCCCCGATATTAAATCAGGATATTACCTGGATTTATTAAAAGCTTTTTTAGACCCCGAAACTCCACCTACTATTGAAGCGGTTCAGGCTATTGCAGAAACAAACAGGCTTATGTACGACAGATATTCTATTATGACTCACATATCTAATTTTAGAAGAAGGCTGGGAGGAGGAAAAGAACTTGTCAGACAGGAGACAAGAGAGGGACAAATTCACTTTATTTTCAATGGAACAATAGAGGAAATAAACAAAAAGGAAGAACCTCCTAAAGCAAAACCCCAAGAACCGGTTGCTGAAATTGGTATAGATTCATTCGACATAGAATCTCTTGATAGAAATGAATTAAGAGATTTGGTTGTAGCAAGAGCACCTGCTGAATTGAGGGATAGGCTTCGTCAAGCTTTGGAACATTTTTCCCGCCGCTATCTTATACCTATGTTATACGTTCCTTTTAAGGAAGAGGATGCTATAGGTAGAAAAGATTGGGCAAATAAAGTATGCCCAGAAGACTTCTATAAAGGATTAAATGAAATTTCTTCCCTAATGAGCAACAATGAAAGGTTTCTTGAGCAGTCCGGACTAAGGCTGGTCCATCTTAAAAAAAGCCCTCCTGAAGGAGGAGGTTATAGAGCATATTATTATTTGACTGAAAAGAAAGTTTTTACGCCAGAAGATAAACAAATCCTCAATTTCTTAGGAAGAGATACGATTACAATAGTAGATTTGGCAAAACAATTGAGGCCGTCTGAAAACACAATGGATGCTTGCTACAAAACAATTGAAGACTTAAAAGCTCTAAACAAAAAATTGAGGGAAGATGGACTCACAATTCCGGTATCCGGTATTACTTTAATAGGCGTAACAACCTTAGGAAGAGCTAAAGAAGTTATTAAAGATTTTGAAGCAAAACAAAGACGCAAGGCTCAAGAAGCAGCAGACGGTCAACCAGAGGATCCTGAAACCGAAAAACAATGGGCATCAGGTGAAGTTTTAGAACAAGTAATTAAAAGGAGGGAAAACTTAAAAGACCCGAATGCTTTAAGAATAATTCCTGAACCGGTTGATGGATCTATCGGCCTCTATGATGTATCTCTTCAAAAAGGAAAATTTTGTAAACCTTCGATTCGGCTAAATACAGCCGAACTTACTATGCTTCTAAGACTTACAAGAGATAAACAGCCCCCTACCCTTGAAGGATTAGGGAGGGACATGGAGGGAAGCCAACTCGAAGTTTTTGATGAATTTGGAGGCTTTGAAGATACTTTCATGTCTCTTGATGAAAGGTTACACGGTTGGGGATGGGCGCTTGAAACAGAATCAGACGATAAAGATCACGGAGGAAATCCTGAAATTCAAATTAAAATCGTACCTAATTTGCCAACTCACAATCTCCACTTAACTCCCCAAAACCCCATCTTTTATGACGAAGCGTCAGATTCGGCCACTGGCCCTAGGCAAAGAAAACGCGGACCCTCCCACGGAAAACTTAATCTTGCCTAAATCAATTTCAAAAATTTAGCTCAATCTGGTATTATATACTTCATGGAACTTCTTATTCCTTTAATAGTTTTGATTTTTTCGGCGATTTTGCATGAAGTGATGCATGGGGTTGTTGCGGATAAACTTGGAGACCCGACAGCCCGTGTCATGGGAAGGCTGACTCTAAACCCAATCCCTCATATAGATCCAATTATGAGCATAATCGTTCCGGCTCTTCTTATTTTTTCAGGATCACCAATTCTTTTTGGCGCTGCAAAACCCGTACCAATCAACCCAATGCATTTTAAAGATCCAAAAAAAGATATGGCTTTGACCGCTCTTGCCGGACCCTTAACAAATATTTTTATTGCGGTGTT
>JAKAHW010000134.1 GCA_021825285.1 bacterium | reverse complement strand
CTCCAAAAACTAGCCACTCTTCTGTCAAGCGGTTGTTCTATTTCCAAAGAATGATCCTGAAGATCAATTACATGCACTAACATATCTACGGCTGTTCTTAATTCGGTATTTTGCCTTCTTTCCGAAGACCCCGGATAAGGTTGATTAGCTTCTGGTCTACTCATGAACGGATATTTTAACAAAAATCGCTCAAGATTTCACGCAATGTGTTATAAAATTTATTTGACAAAATTCCGTAATTATTATATTTTCAAATAGATGGCAAAAGTAAAAGGGCCGCATATCGGGTTTGCAGGATTTTTTGTAGTTATTACAATTGGTCTTATTTTAATGCTCGTAAATATCGGTTTGAGTCTAGGTTTAACCTTTAGGATTCCGACAACCAACGCCAATTTGACTATAGCTGGATGCTTGGGAGAGAAAAATAAAGCGCTTTCCTCGCTTCCCTCATACCTTAAGGGAAGGCTTGGGAATAATCAAGACTTCATAAATCACTCGATGACGATGACTGTCGGCCCGATTGAAGGATGCGAAATGGGAATAATCGGAGACCAACCCGGTTCACCCGTAATCGGTATCCACATCAAAGTTTTGTAATCCTACTCCTTACCTTCCCACTCAGCGTAGAATTTTCTTAAAAACTCTTCCATGTACGCATGTCTTTTTAAGGCAATTTGTTTAGCGGTTTTGGTATGCATTAAATTTTTTAAGAGAAGCAGCTTTTCATAAAAATGAGTAACTGTGGGAGGAGTTCTCTTCTTGTACTCCTCAAAAGTTTTATGAAGAATAGGTTTGACTTTTGGGTCGTAAATAGGAACACCCTTAAACCCTCCGTATGCGAATGTTCTCGCTATTCCTATGGCTCCCAAAGCGTCGAGCTTATCGGCGTCGAAAACTATTTTCCCTTCAAGAGTTCTCATCTCGTGTTTTACTTTTGCGCCCTTGAAACTCACAGTCCCTACGATTTCCGTTACTTTTTGGATATATCTCTCTTTGACATTAAGTTTCTCAAGCCATTCCCTTGCCTTCTTTGCACCCACCGACTCGTCTCCGCCGTTAAATTTAAAATCTGCAATATCATGTAAAAGTGCCCCGAGTTCTACCACAAACATATCTGCTTTTTCTTTTCTCCCGATATATTTTGCCGTTTGCCAAACCCTATAGACGTGCCACCAATCGTGACCGCTTCCCTCTTTTTCCAAGGTTTTTTTGGCATAATCGGCTGTTTTTTGAATTATTATTTTTTTATCCATTAATGTAAATTATATCACGGGGAAAATTGGAGTGGATCCGCTTAGTTTCTGGACCAGCCGGTAAACCTTTGAGGCGTTGGATATTTTATCGGAGCATCATTATTATTCCAAGTTGTAGTCCATCCAAGAGATCTTCGAGGTTTATGCAGGCCGGGGTGAATATCGGCAACTGTACAAACCGACATTTCAACCGCCCTTAGTTTATGGAAAATTTCTCTTGCAAATTCTCCGAGGTTAACTCCTTCTGGATAAGACGAACATGCAACTATTGTAGTTGTTGAAGGTCTAAATATCATTCCGACTATTGACATTGGAGGAACTTCTGCTTTAGTCATAAGCAGGGATTATACCATAAACCTGGGCTTCTTTCCAACAGCCAGCAATATCATGGGGAAAGTTTGCGGGAAAATTGGGAAATTAAATCACCGATTTAACTATTTCTACAAACGCCGTCGCATTTCTTTCGGCGTTTTCTTCTCCACTGAAGTGCCCCATATTGTCATAAGAAATAAATTCTGAGTCAAGTTTTTTGCTTATACTTACTCCCCCTTCATAAGGAAGAGTATCGTCGTCTTTTGAATGGACAACGATAAATTTATTAGCACATTTTTTAATCTTTTCAAAATCAAGATTCACGTTATAAAAGTCAGCCATATTCCCTTTTACTTTCTCTTTCGATTTCTGATCCGACGGAGAAATGAGTACCACTGTATCTACTTTTTGATGATATTTATTTAAATATAAAAGTATTGCTCTTGTACCAAGACTATGACCCACTAAAACAACGGGGTCTTTGGAATCATTTACTTCCCTGTTAATTATTTCAAGCCAATCTTTGCTATGAGGATATTCTCCACCCGGCATTTGAGGAATTGAATAATCTATTCCCAACGCCTGCAGTTTTTTAGCAATAAGCTGATACTTTGTTTTTTTTGGTGAAGACGTATATCCATGAACAAAAACAACTTTCTTTTTCATGAGTTAATTATATATCATCGACTCAATGCTTTATGTATTAGGCTTGTGTTGAATACTGATTTACTGTATAATTTAAAGGTTATGAAACAAGCAATTCATCCACAATTTTTTGAAAACGCACAAGTTATTTGCGCTTGCGGAAACAGATTTACAACTGGTTCAACCCAGGAAGTAATTCATGTGGAATTATGCTCCAAGTGCCATCCTTTTTATACCGGTGAACAAAGATTCGTAGACAGCGGTTCTAAAATCCAAAAATTCCAAGCTAAACAAGCAGCTGCAAAAGCTTATGTTGCCAAGAAAAAAGAAGTTAAAAAAGATACCGACGGACCAAAGACTCTCCGCGAAATGCTTGAAGCAATTAAATAGCTTAAGCGGACTGTTCCCTCCATGGATTACAGAGAAATACAACTTCAGCAGTTAGACAAAAAAATTGAGGAAACCAAACTCCTTCTTGAGGATCCCCAATTGGCCGAAATGGCCAAAGAAGAAATTTCTTCCTTGGAAAACCAAAAGCGGGAAATTTTGGCAACTTATGGAGAAAATCAAAGCGAAAAAAGAGATTCCCTAGATACCAGAAACGTAATTGTTGAAGTTTCCGGCGCGGCAGGAGGAGAAGAAGCAAAACTTTGGGGGCAAGAACTACTTCGAATGTATAAGCGTTTTGCAGAAATAAAAGGGTTTAAGGTTGAACAATTAGACGAAAGCGTTATAAAGATAGACGGCGCTTTAGCTTTTGAACTCTTTAAGTATGAGGCGGGAGTTCATC
>JAKAHW010000133.1 GCA_021825285.1 bacterium | reverse complement strand
AGGAAGTACGGGGAATTCTTTCTTTTGCCAAACAGGTTTACCTGACCTTAATTTGTTATATGCTCTCGCTCTTTGACATTGCTAAATCAATCTAATGGAGGTTTTGCACCAGACTCTTTTACTGCTTCCAATAGCTACGAATAATCCTCTTATAGTAAGCAGATTATTCTAGGGTATTTTCTTTGGGTATTTTTTTGTGTTACAATGATTTTTACGCATGTTAGAAATAGCAATATTTTTAATAGGTATATCTTTAGGAGCCTTAGTAAGCAGATTCCTATATTATCTCTACGAATCCCACACGGATAAGTTGGAGGGTATTACTACCCCAAAGGGATACCATTTTCATCACAGTATGTATGGAATAATGGCTTTTTTTGTGTCGCCTATTATGCTCAACAATAGCCTTGTTTATGCCGCAATTCTTCTGGTAGGGTTTGGACTGGGATTAATAATCGACCACACGATTGAGGAGGGATTTGTATTCATCTCAAAAATTGGGGACGAAGAAGCCGGAGAATACACAGAAGATAAAGATTTATATTAAATAAGCCAAGCTCCTAGCGCAGGATTTTTCTTTTATTCAGCCTCAGGTTGTGTTTTGCGGTTATTCTGTTTTGTTTTGCGACTTCCTGCTGTTTCTGAAGTTTTTTTCTGTCTTTGGTTGCCTTATCAATTTCGTCCTGGCACTGTTTATTTGAACATTTATAAATTCTCGTGGTAATAAGCGATGCGTAATTATCCACTTTTTGGGTTTTCTCCGAAAGAAGTATTAACTTGCTTCCACAGCGGTTACATTTAAGGGCATTTTGGGTTTTATTGGTAATGCTAGTCAAAGTAGAGGTATTATACACCGATTGAAGCTATTTTACAATCCCCCCAGAGTCAGGAACATGCCTATGGCCGCGGCTCCCGTTATAAAACCGGGTCTATTGTTTTTAAAATCTTTTTTAATCTTGAGGTTAATCCGTTTTTCACCCTATACTCCTAGCATGTAGACAAAGCCCCGTAGAAGTCAATATTCCGGAGAGACTTAGTAAATTAAAGTTCCAATTTTCTCTCCATGAAGAATTTTTTCTATATTTTCAAGAGAATTAACATTAAAAACAATAACGGGAATCTTGCTCTCCTGGCACAAAGCAAAAGCCGTACTGTCCATCACGGTTAACCCTTTTTTCAAAGCTGTTTGAAAACTAATTTTATCGTACAAGACAGCCATATGATCAATTTTTGGGTCTGCATTAAAAACCCCGTCTATATTACTTGCCTTAAGAAGTATTTCACAATTTAATTCCGCCGCCTTTAATGCTGCTGCCGAATCGGTTGTGAAAAATGGATTGCCAGTTCCGCCTGCCAGTATTACAATTCTACCCTTCTCCAAATGCCTTACGGCTCTTCTTTTGATGAAAGGCTCGCAAACTGTTTGAACAGTCAGTGCGGATAAAACCCTCGTTATGCTTCCCATTCTCTCTAGTTCTTCTTGCAATGCCAGAGCATTCATAATTGTCCCAAGCATTCCAATATAATCAGCTGTAACTCGGTCCACCGGTGTTTCCGCAACCTGTCTTGCTCTCATTAAATTTCCCGCTCCTATAACTATGGCTAGTTCAACTTTTGTTTTTTCATGAAGATTATAAATGTAAGAGGCAACTTTTTGAACCTCGGTAAAGTCAATTCCCTTCTTACCGCTTCCTCCAAATAAATCACCCGTCAATTTAAGAAGTACCCTTTTGTATTTTAAGCTCTCGGGTTTCATCACTTATTCCTAAGAAGGATTATATCACGTCTCAGAAAATGAATTATATCTAATTAAATCCTATGAGGTGGCGATCATTTCTAGAACTCGCGTATTTATTATTGGCGCCTGTTTTGTGGTATAATTGTCTTAATGAAATCGATTAGAGCAATATTAAATTATTGGTACTACGGAAAACCTCTTAGGGAGGCTTTATTGTCGTAGTGTAAATAATTTAATTTGACAATCCAGACCTCCCGAACGGGAGGTTTTTTTGTGCCTGTTTGCAAATAAATCGCCCCATGAGCCTTATACGAATAGTACTGAAAAGACGAATGGAAAGATATGGCGGAGGAAAATTATGAAAACTGTAGGAATTATCGGAGGACTCGGACCCGAGACAACGGCACACTTCTATATGGAAGTTGTTTTTGCATGCTCCAAAATTAGCCGGCAACGGCCTAATGTTCTCATTTCAAATGTTGCCATACCACTTAAAATTGAAAAAGAGCTTATAACGGAAGCCAAAAATGAAAAGGGCGTACTTCCCTTTCTTATTGATGCCGCTAAGCAATTGGAAAGAGGAGGAGCCGATTTTATCGTAATCCCCTGCAATACTGTTCATATTTTTATTGAGAAAATAAGAGAGGCGGTAAATATCCCTGTTTTAAGTATTATTGAAGAGACAACCAGGTTTTTGAAAAAAGAGAAAGTAAAAGAAGTGGGGCTGCTTGCAACAACAGCAACGGTAAAAAATAAACTCTTTGACAAAAATTTTAAGCGGAATGAAATAAGAATAAAAGCTCCGGATAAATTAAACCAACAAAAAATGGGAAATATTATCCATCATTTGGTAATTAATAAATCCTGTGAGGAAGATAATAAAGAATTCTTGAGAATAGTTAAAGAACTCGAAACAGGCACAGCCCTTCTTGCCTGTACCGACCTTCAGCTTCTTGAACCAAAGATTAAAAAAATAAAAATATTAGATACGATGGATATTCTTGCAAAAGCAACAGTCAGGGAGATATTGAGATGAGTTATTTTTTTGCAACTAAAACAACCCTGTGTCTTGGCAAATCAATTCCCTTTTCTTTTTGGAATTTTTTAGCATATTCCTCCAGATGCCTTCCGTCTTTTTTGCTGTCGTAATCTTCAAAAATAGGAACCCCCTGCAAAAAAGTATCAAGGTCCTGAAAAGACAAATAATATTCGTCGTAATAAAAATCTTTCGCGTAAACTATTTCGAAACCTGCCGATTGTACTTCTTTTACGTCTCTT
>JAKAHW010000132.1 GCA_021825285.1 bacterium | reverse complement strand
CATGAATAAGTTTTTTCTAACAACAGCAATCCCTTATGTAAATGCAAAACCACATGTCGGGCATGCATTGGAATTCGTTCAAGCAGATGTTATTCGCCGATACCATAAATTATTGGGCGATGAAACTTTACTTCTTTCGGGAGGGGATGAGAATGCTTTAAAAAATGTGCAAGCCGCGGAAGCAGCAGGTATTGATATACAAAGTTTTGTAGACCAAAATAGCAGCTTGTTTGAAGCTGCAGCAAAAAAACTGGACGTTGATTTTGACGTATTCCAAAAAGGGAGCTCCAAGGAACATTTCGCTTCGTCTCAAGAGCTTTGGCAAAGATGTTTTGACAAAGGTGACATTTATAAAAAGGAGTATTCCGGCCTTTATTGTGTTGGTTGCGAACTTTTTTATGAACTTGAAGAGTTAAATGAAAACGGCGAATGCTATGAACATCCTGGAAAAAAACTTGAAACAGTTAAGGAAGAAAACTATTTCTTCAAACTCTCAAAATACCAAGAAGGGTTAAAGAGAATAATTGAAACTGAAGAAATAAAAATAATTCCGGAAACTCGAAAAAATGAAATCCTATCTTTTATCAATTCTGGGCTAAAAGATATTAGTATTTCCCGCTCAAACAATAGAGCAAAAAATTGGGGAGTTCCTGTCCCGGGAGATGACAATCAAAGGATGTATGTCTGGTTTGACGCGTTAAATATTTATAGAAGTGGGCTTGGAGAAAAGTATGATGATTTCTGGCCGGCAGATCTGCATGTTATAGGAAAAGGAATAATCCGTTTCCATGCTATTTATTGGCCAGCATTTCTACTTTCTGCAGGAATCCCACTTCCAAAAGCTATTTTTGTTCACGGATACTTTACGGTTGACGGAAAAAAGATGTCAAAAACTATCGGCAACGTAATTGATCCAGTCGAATTAACAGAAAAATACGGGGCTGACGCTTTAAGATATTATCTTTTGAGCCAAATACCTTCTACCCAAGATGGAGATTTCTCCGAAACGAGACTTAAAGAAGTTTACAATTCAGATCTTGCAAACGGTCTTGGTAATTTGGTATCAAGAGTAGCAAAACTGTGTGAAAAAGAGGGAATAATAAATCAAGCGACAGAAAATGCTTTAAACCCAAATGTTCTGAAATATTTAGACGCATATAGGTTTAATGAAGCATTAGCCGAAATTTGGAATCAAATAAAAAATGTGGATCAAAATATTAATAGAGATGAACCGTGGAAAATTGATGATAAAAATAAATTAAAGGAAGCTTTAGAAAAATATTCTCTGGAAATTCTTAACATCGCATTTAATCTTCAACCATTTCTTCCTGAGACTGCAGAAAAAATCTTAAACCAGTTTAGTGGATCAATAAAATCAGCTCAACCTCTTTTTCCCCGTCTTTAAAAAGCTTATCCATCTTGTTCGAAGCTCAATTGTTTTGTATTATTATATGGATGAAAAGAAAGGCTCTCTTTGTACTCGCAGTTTGTCTAATTTTGGTTGGGATTTTTATAATTATTAAAATTGCCGCGAATGCTCTTTCTCCTATTGGTGCCGGCGCACTTCAGGTAACGACAAACATTAAAGCACAAGTATACCTCGATGGCAAAAAAATCGGAGAAGCTCCTCTTTGTAAATGTTCCCAAAACGACACAATACGAGAGGGGGAACACGAAGTAAAAATTGAGCCAAATGACAAAAAGTTCAATTCTTTCACAACAAAAGTTAAAATTACAGGAGGCGTTCTAACGGCAGTTGAAAGGACCTTCTTATTAGGCGCATTTTCAAGTTCATATGTTTTATCTTTAGAAAAAACTGGCCAAAATGACCCTCAGCTTTTTGTAGCCTCAATCCCTGATGGAGCTTTAATTAATCTTGATGGAAACCCGATAGGTGTAACTCCTTTATCCCAAAAAATTTCTGCTTCAGAACATGAGTTGGAAGTACAGAAACAAGGTTTTAATAAAAAAACTTTAAGAATAAGAGCAGCTCCTTCTTATAAATTAATTGTTAACGTGATGCTTGGGACTCAATCTACCGGAGAGGATGAAACAACAACGCTCCCTACCCCTACGCCAACTCCGACTGTTGCTCAGAAAAATAGCATTACAATTCTTCAAACTCCAACAGGTTTTCTGAATGTAAGACAAGACCCAAATGCACAAGCTAAAAAAATCGCGGAAGTAAAACCTAATGAAATCTATGAATACACAAAAGACGAAGGAGGATGGTTTTATATAAAACTTACCGACGGAACTCTTGGATGGATAAACGGAACTTATGCAAAAATAGTTTCCCCTACCCCACAAAGTAGGTAACAACAATTACCAAAACTACCCAAAGAATAACAGATGCCAACAAAGACTTATCCGATAGGAGAACACGGTCAGGACTTTCCCCTTCCTTCTTTTCATAAATATCCTGAAGATATCTCATTAATCCGTAAATAACGGGAATAATTGTTATCATCAACCATTTTCGTTGGAGATAATAAGGAAGAAAATCAGGCAACAACAAATCAAGACTTATCTTTATTCCTCTTGGATTTTCCAAAAAGGTAAATAATGAATAGAACATAAATGTAGCTGTCGCAAACATAACAGTATATGTATCCAAAAGACTTTCTGAATAATGAGAAAGGCTCTTTCTGATCTCATCAATTTTTGTGCTGTTAAAATTTTTTAATAAAGTTAATTCGGAACGTCTTTTTCCAACCGCCAAAAACAAAGAAAGGGAAACTGTCGTCAAAAGAAGCCATACTGAAATGTGGTATCCGCTTGTAACTTCTCCGGCAAGAACCCGAAGAATATAGCCAGTAGCTATAAAAAGAATATCAAAAATTACAACTCCTTTGAAAACTAATGAATAAAAGACTTGAAGAATTAAGTAGATAACAGCAATTACCAAGAAAAAGCCACCTATGCTTTTAGCAAGAAGGAATGCAACCCCAATACTAATTAAGAAAATTAATACTGCTTGGGGCATGGAAATTTTTCCGGAAGCAATAGGTCTTGCCTTTTTGAAA
>JAKAHW010000131.1 GCA_021825285.1 bacterium | reverse complement strand
TTCAGCAAGTTCAGGATCTTCAAGAAGAAGTTTAGTTTCTTCAATTTTTTTATCTATCTTATTAATTTGTACTTGTCTATAGTCTTCCATAGTATAAATTTTAATGGAAAAAGAGGGGATAATCTACTGTGTTTCCAAAAGCATTTCCCGAAGTGTTTTAGGAGCTTCTTGCGTCTTTTTTTCTTCTTTTTCTTTTTTCTTTGTCACGTGAAGTTTTGCAGCTTCTTGTTTCTTCTGGAATTTTTGAATTCTGGAAGCAGAGTCTACAAATCTTTGTTCGCCTGTGTAAAACGGATGGCAATTGCTGCATAACTCCACATGTAAATCTTCCCGTGTTGAACCAATTGTATATTTGGTTCCGCAGGAAGCGCATGTAATTACTGCATTTTCAAAATATTGCGGATGTATTGCTTGTTTCATGTCAATAATTATAGCGTAATTTAAAACCCAACACAAGCTTAATGTTTAGCAAGTTGAAATGTCCTATAATAAATATTATAATTAGCAGATGACAGAAAGACTGTATCTACGAATTGATATTATTGGAAAACCAGAAAGTAAAGAAATTATTGTATTGTGCCGGTAGATCAAAGCGTTAGAGATGATCTCATATGCTTAATGGCATTAGAAAAGCAATTTCTAGAAGGTCATGCAGTGGGTCGAGAAGAGGGAGTAATTCTTGCACATACTCTTTTATGGAGTAAATTGCCGGATTATTATAAATCAGAGCTTGCCGATTTAACCGCGTTTTATTCTTAGCGAAATTTATATTACGTGTATTGACTATCTTTAGTAATATATTTTCTTTAGTTTAAAATTTTCTCGTGATATAATTTTATTAAGTATGACAGAAGCTACAGCGCTAGCTGAAATAAGAACAAGTGATAAATATCTTGGGTTTGTTGTTAAGATTGGAAAAGGAGGAAGAAGAGTTCTTGTTCGGGATCCAGAATTAACACATGTAGAAAAAAGCAAGCCTTATCAGCTTAACGGAAATGAATTATTAAGGCAAAGAGTTTTTCCGTCCTCATCTTCTAAACTGTGGGAAGAATATATTGCTGAAGGGAAAACAGTAAAGGGTTTTATGCTAAGTGACAATAATTTATATTGGGCATCATTAAATAATGGGGCAATAACTCATGGAAGTATTGTTGAAGGAGCTCGGGTCACCGGGCCTACCGATAGTGAAGTATGTTTCACGCTTAGAAATGAATCGCCCGATAAAGAGCATGCAATCCCTGTTTTTGAAATAGATGCACGCTCTAAGAAAGGACGTAAATTAGTGGAAACACTAATAAAGTATTTTGCAAAAAGCCTTCCAAAGCATAGTCAAGCAAAACTAGATATGTCTTATGCGGATATGCAATCAGACCAAACAGTCAGATTTAACGGAACAATAGAAGAATATCTTAAAAGCAGACAAAATCATCCTCAACAAACTACATAAATAAACATAATAACGTACTTATTTAACTTAGTATGTTTCCGTAAATTATTTCATCCCAAAGCGGATGTCAGAAACAGGGGGCTTGATTTATCCGCCCCCAAACCTCATATGAATATTATTATTTGTTTTTACCATATATTGACAGTATTCAAACTGTATTTTTTTCAAGAAATATAAAGTTTTCCGTGGATTTGAAATGTCCTATAATAAATAGTATAATTAGTAAATGACAGAAAGACTGCTGCCTGAAATCAGAATTATCGGAGAGGCACCAAATAAAGGAGATTATTGCTATGTTGCTTTTGATGAAGGCGTACGAAATGGTTTATTAGGCTTATTGGAATTAGAAGAACGACTTTCTCAAGAGCTTACAATTGAACAAAGGGAAGAAGCGATTGTCGCTAACATGAAGTTATGGAAAGGTTTACCAGAACATTATAAATTAGCGCTTTGTGACTTATCACATCTTCTTCTTAATTCCTCATGATATAATTTAAAAATGAAACTTATAACTTTAAATATTTGGGGAGGGCAGGTTTATAAGCCGCTTATTGAATTTATAAAAGAGCAAAGTGAAACGGTTGATATTTTTTGCTTTCAGGAAGTATTCAAATCCGAGAGAAATATTTTTCATAATAATATGAGGACGAATATTTACTCCGATATTGTTAAAATTTTAAAAGATTACAATAGTTATTATGCTCCTATGTTCCAAGGACATGATACCAAGGAAAAGGTTGATTTTGAACTTCTTTTTGGACAGGCAACTTTTGTCAGGAAATCGATAAAGGTTTTATCTGAGGGTGATATTTTTGTTTATGGCTCATATGGCCAAGAGTACACAAAACCCGTAAGGAGCGGCGGGTTTATGGATTTTCCCAGGAACATGCATTTTGTTAACATAGAGAATCCTTCGGTTCGCTCCGGACAAGTAAAGAAAGAAACTTTAATTGCTAATCTGCATGGATTTTGGATACCTAATTCAAAAGAAGATACGCCGGAAAGATTGGAGCAATCGGACAAAATAATAAAATTCCTGAATTCATACAAGCATAGAAAAATTCTTTGCGGGGACTTTAATCTAAACCCAAACACCAAGAGCATGTTTAAACTGGAAGAGGGAATGATTAATCTAATTAAGAAGCATAACGTTAAAAGTACAAGAAGCAATTTGCATACAAGAAAAGATAAATATGCGGATTATATTTTAGTTTCAAAAGATGTAGAGGTAAAAGATTTTAAAGTTTTAACAAATGAAGTTTCCGATCATTTGCCTCTATTTTTGGAATTTAGTTAAGAACTTAAAAATATAAAATTCTTAAGGTGTTATAATAAATTAAAGATGAAAGAAATCACAATAGCAGAGCTAATTAGAAATGGAACAATGAGTGCCGAAATCGCAGGGCTTTTGTGGGCAGGAGTTAATGAAAAAGTTTCATTTCTAACAGCAGCAGTTTACAGAAATGCCGGAAAGTCTACGATTGCTAAAGCAGTGCTTTCTCTTAGACCCAAAAACGTTTCCCTGCATTATGCATCTAATAATTGGCAAGTTACGGAAAAATTATTAAATGTAGAAAAACATGGT
>JAKAHW010000130.1 GCA_021825285.1 bacterium | reverse complement strand
GCGCAGCCCCGGCAAGCTGCATAGATAGAGTAGGAGGAATAGGGGGGTGCCCCGTTGCCCCTATTCACTATACACCTGTAAATGGAACTTGTGAAAACACTCAACAAATTTGTTGTAAACTAACTCCAACCTGCGCAGCCCCGGCAAGCTGCATAGATAGAGTAGGAGGAATAGGGGGGTGCCCCGTTGCCCCTATTCACTATACACCTGTAAATGGAACTTGTGAAAACACTCAACAAATTTGTTGTAAACTAACTCCTGAATGTGACTCGCTTGGAGATGGAGCAGCGTGTAAGACAAAAGGTTACGTTGGAGGAGGACTTTGTGGGATAGGATATACACCTGTAGATGGCAGATGTACGGATATCAACAAAGTCTGCTGTAAACAAACACCGGGCACAGGACCAAAACCCCCTTCTTATGGAGGAGAATTCGGGGGTCCAGGAACAACTTTTAGTTGTGGGTCAGGAGCAAACGCAGTTTGGACACTGGACTGCATATTTCCCTTACTTGCAAACTTGATATATTACGGATTATTGCTTGCCGGAGCAGTAGCTGTTATTTTCATAATTATTGGTGGAATTAGATTAATAACATCGGGTGGAGATCCAAAAGCAGTAGTATTGGCTAGGAAAATAATTTCTTTTACAGTCTTAGGATTAGTTTTAATATTTTTATCATTCTTCCTTCTTAATTTTATCGCAAAAGTTACCGGGGTAGCTTGTTTATCTAAGATTAGCACTTCTACTCTTCCAACTTTTCAAAGCTGCCAACCATGAACAACGGGTGGTGGAAATTTTTAAAATTTGACATCTTGTACTTCGGAAAATATATTTTTATCCCAAACATTGTTTCTTCTTTTTATCTACTTGATAAACGAGGCTAATTGAAAAATAATTTTCACAACTCAGGCTAAGGTTAATCTTTTTTGACCTAGTTTGATAATCTTGAAAGCAGATTTTTCACGGTTAATAATATTATATAGTAGGCATTACTTACTATTTGGACACAGTTAATCATAGATATGAGAACTAATCCGAACGAGTTAATTTATAAACAAAGGGAAGGAGTAATTGTGGCGTACTAATAACCTAATTTTATACGCTAATTAAAAATGGATCATCCAATACCGCAAGACATTACGGGATTTCAATTCAAGCTGATAGGCAGTATGACCATAAAACAGTTTGCCTATGTTGCAGGAGGGGTTATTATTGCCTGGGTTTTATATATTTTACCATTGTTTTTTTTAGTTAAAATCCCTCTTGCTTTGGCCTTTGCCGGACTAGGCGCTGCATTCGCCTTTTTACCAATACAGGGAAGACCGCTTGATGCTATGATTGTCAATTACTTTAAAGCCATCTTTTCTCCAACTCAATTTATTTACTTAAAACCTAGGGAAGTAATCCCTGGTGGAGATAAGAGTAAGATTAGCGAATTTAATAAAAAGAGGCTTTCAATAGCCGAAATGTCTGAAAAACAACTTCGTGAATTTTTAGAAAACCTTCCAAAGGGGGGTAATACTCTTGACAAAAAAGAAATGGTCTTTTTTCAAAGCCTAAGTGAATACAACCAAGTAGCCACTAATCAAACTTCCCCAAGTTATGTTGCCGAACATGCGTATGCTAATAAAAGCGTGCCCCAACAAAGCCAGCAACCCCAGGTCACACCTCAACCCAAGACAACGCCTGCTCCAGATGCTGTTAATCAAAACGAAGATCTCAAAAAAACTGCTGCACTTTTGCAAAAAGAGCTTCAAGAGGCAAAGACAAAAGAAGCATCCCAAACTAAAGTTGACTCACAGGAATATTTACAAGCCCATCAAAAAGTATTAGAGCTTCAAAAAAACCTGAATGACCTTCTTTTTCAAAAAGAACAACTAGAAACAAAGCTTATGAATTTGCAAAAAACAGTGGAAAACCAAGGGGAAAAAGTATACTCCCCTTCTACGGTAAGCCAGGAAGCTTTAAAAGAAACTAAGTTTGTAAGAACGGTTCCTCAAAACATGACTAAAAGCGTCGGGCTTCCCTCCACTTCCGAATTTCCAAATATTATATCGGGGATTGTAAAAGACCCACGCGGAAATCCTTTGTCAAACATACTCGTTGAGGTTAAGGACCAACAGGGAAACGCCGTAAGAGCTTTTAAAACAAACGCTCTGGGTCAGTTTGCTTCCGCAACTCCTCTTGCTAACGGCGCGTACACTATAGAGTTTGAAGATCCAAGAGAACAAAATCGTTTTGACACTGTAGCCTTTGAAGCAAAGGGGGAAGTTCTTTTACCGATAGAGGTAATTTCCGTAGACAAAAGGGAAGAACTGAGGAGGTCTTTGTTTAATTAAAATGGCAAACTCTGCCCAAAAAAATATCAATTCAACACAGAAGTTCATAGAAATAGAGGATATTGTCGATGATATCATTATCCTAAGGGGCGGAGGTGCTTGTTTGGTAATTGAAATCGAAGCGGCAAATTTTGGTCTTTTATCCGCAGAGGAACAAGATGTAAAAATATATTCTTATGCAGCCCTTCTTAATTCACTTTCTTTTCCTGTTCAAATAGTAATTAGAAGCAAAAAACTTAATATTGCTAATTATCTTGATCTTCTGGAAAAAGAAAAAACAAATTCAAAAAATCAGCTTCTTGCAAATCAAATTGGTTTATACAAAGATTTTGTAGCAGAACTTGTTAGGGTAAATACAATTTTAGATAAGAAATTCTTTATGATTATTCCTTATTCTTCTTTGGAAAAAGGTCTTGTCGGCGCTAAAGAACAGGTTGGCGTCGCAAAAAGTAGTGTAACAGAAGGAAAGGTGCGAGTTGAACTTATACTCCGTTTCGAGGAAAAAATCCGCAAAGGGGTTGAAGGACCGGTAATCGGTCTTATAAAAAATCTCTCCGCACTCGTAAACGGGGTTGAAGCTTTTTGGAAAACCCTCAAAAAATAACTAACACGAAATAAGTTCTCACCTTGTCTTAAAGGAGGGAGTCTCTTGAAAGAATATGGAGCTGAATCAATTCGTAATATTGCGCTCATCGGC
>JAKAHW010000129.1 GCA_021825285.1 bacterium | reverse complement strand
GGATCGATCCAAACGCACAGAAAGAACGTGACCAACGTATTGTTGACTTGGCAAAAAAAGACCAAAGGTATGTCGCAGCAGAACTAGCCGGAGATCAAGCAGAATTACGAGAAATAATTGCTGAAAAACAAAATCTTGTTCAAACACGGTTTCAAGAAGCGCAAAGCCTTGGAGTTTCTCAAGAACCACCCGCACAAACTGTCCAGGAAAGGCACGAGCAAGAAGAACAACAAGCGCAAATGGCAGAGCTTGAACAAAGGAAAAAAGCTCCCAAACCGATTCCCCAAAGCAGCGGACGCGGAGAAATGCGCGGAGGACGAGGCGTCGGCGGCTAAATTGACTTTTGAGGCTATTTCTGAGATAATCCAAACCAACATGAAATGTTTGAAAGTTACAAACCATAACATTACAACTGCTTAAGGCGGCTGTGATTCTTGTGAGAAAAAAACAAACTTTGCAACCGCCGAAAGGCGGTTTTTTTGTGGTAAACTTAAATTGCTTAAATATGAAAATACAACCAAAGACATTATCCTTCGACACTGCTCAGGATAAGTTTTTAGAAAAGAAACGTTATGAATAAAATAATACCTAAAAATTTAAAAGGATTTCGGGATTTCTTGCCAAATGAAGCAAGAAAACGAAAGTATGTAATTGATACGTTGAAAAACGTATTTGAGTCTTATGGCTTTGAACCGCTTGAAACCCCCACTCTTGAATACGAAGAAATTCTGGCCGGAAAATACGGAGAAGAAGGTGACCGCCTCATGTATAAATTTGAGGACCTGGGAGAAAGAAAAGTAGCTTTGCGATATGACCAAACAGTTCCTTTGGCAAGGGTTGTCGCGCAATACGCAAACGCCCTTCCCTTTCCGTTTAAGAGATACCAAATACAAAATGTGTGGCGTGCTGAAAACACACAAAAGGGCCGCTTCCGAGAATTTTTGCAGTGCGATATTGATACTGTCGGAGCAACCGCGGCTCTGGCTGATGCAGAAATAATAGAGCTGGTGTCGTCTGCTCTTTTGAAACTCGGATTTGAAAAATTTAAAATATTGGTGAATGACAGAAGTTTGTTTGACCCAAAAAATTTCAAAATCCAGGAAACCAAGCTTCCTGCAGTAATAAGGGCTCTCGACAAACTTAAAAAAATTGGAAAAGAAGGTGTAATTTCCGAAATGGTTGAAGCCGCGGGGTTGAAGCAAGAACAGGCAGAAGAAGTTCTAGCAAAACTTGAGGAAACACAACCTACCGAAAGACTCAAAGAGGTAATTGAAAAAGCCAAATTACTAGGCGTAAGGGAGGATAATATTGAGTTTTTCCCGACACTTGCCCGAGGCCTAGACTACTATACTTCAACAATTATTGAGGTCGAAATTGAAGGTTATGATGCCGGATCTATCGGCGGCGGAGGAAGATATGACAACCTTATTGGAATGTTTACAAATCAAACGATTCCTGCCGTCGGGTTTGCTTTCGGTTTTGACAGGCTCATTGAGGCAATGGAGACATTCAACCTTTTTCCCAAAGATTTAAAGACTAATAAAGTGCTTGTTACAATTTTTTCTCCTGACTTACTCTCCAAATCAGTTGAACTTTGTGAATTTCTCAACCAAAATAATATAAACCAGGAATTATATATCGACGAAAACGCAAAACTGGAAAAACAATTAAAGTATGCGGATAAAAAAGGCATAAAATATGTTTTAGTGCTTGGGCCAGAAGAGGTTTCAGGCAAGAAAGTAACTGTCAAAAATTTGGAGACTAGAACTCAGGTTACTATTGATAAAAACGATTTGTTAAATGTTTTGGCATAATTTCGAACAAAACCATATTGAGAAAAGAAAAGCACTTCTTCCACTTACTACTGCCTCTTTCATTTGGGGCGCCTCTACCCCGCTTCTAAAATGGATGCTTCTTCTGATACCTATATTTCTGCTCGCTTTTTTACGGTTTTTTTCGTCGGCAATTCTTCTTTTACTACTCAGGCCAAAGCTTAGAATCGAAAAGAATGATATTCCAACAATTATTTTTGCAAGTCTTCTTGGCTCAACATTTCATATTCCTGTATTCTTTTGGGGGCTAACATTGACTTCTTCAATTAATGCAAGCATTTTAGGGGCAACTGCACCCTTGATAACACTTCTCATAGCTTCTTTCTATCTTAAAGAGCGGATAAAATCAAATCTGCTTTTGGGAGGAGTTATAGGAATTGCAGGCACATCAGTTATCTTACTCGAAGGACTGACAAAGCAAGGGTTATCAATGAGCATATTCGGAAACTTTTTGCTTCTTGCCTCGACAGTTTCTTGGGTTTTTCATGAAATGGTTACTAAAAAATTATTTAAAAAATATGAAAGCCTTACCATAACTTTTTACACATCTCTTATTGGGGGCCTTACCTTCTTGCCTTTTGCGTTTATGGATGCTTTGAAAGTTCCTCCGAATCTTATTTATAGGCCTGAATATTTAATAGGCATTCCGGTTAGCATTGTCTTTACCTCAACCGTTGCTTACTATCTTTGGCAATGGGGTCTCTCAAAACTTGATGTAGTCAGGGCCGGATTCTTCCAATACTTAAATCCGGTTGTAGGAACAATCTCTTCTTCTATTTTCTTAGGTGAAAAAATTACAAACCCATTTGTAATTGGAACTGTTTTCATCTTTGGCGGTTTGATAATTGCCGAAAAGAAACTCCATCTTCCCGAAGTGCACCTTATCCATCATATTCTCAAAACGAGCAAGAAATTGTAATCAAACGTTTGCAAAAAAGGGACCAATGAGGTAAAATATTACATTCTAAGGTAGTTTTAGAAATAGTTAAAAAATGAAAGCTCAAATACATCCAAAATACAACGAATCCGCTCAGGTCGTTTGCTCCTGTGGTAACAGTTTTACCGTAGGATCGACAAAAGACAATATTCACGTGGAATTATGCAATAAATGCCATCCTTTTTATACCGGAGTCCATAGATTTGTTGACACAGCATCAAGAATTGATAGATTTGAAATGCGAAGAAACAAGGCCGTAGCAAAACCAA